>NZ_JBMDWU010000258.1:0-7426 GCF_048594385.1 Micromonospora sp.
CGCACCAGCAGGCCGGGGGGCACCACCCCCCCCGGGGTGCCGGGGCCGCCCCGGCGGTCCCCGCGTCCGGCGTCCCCGCCCCGGGGCCCCACCCGCTCCCCGAGCCGGGCGCCCATCCGCCGGGCCGCCGCCCGGGCGGCCACCCGGCGGGGCTGGGCGACCAGCACCCGCCCGGCCACCCCGTCGGCCACGGCGAGCGGGGCCAGGGTGGTCTTGCCGGTGCCGGGCGGGGCGACCAGGACCGCGCCGCCGGCGTCGGTCAGCGCTCGCAGCAGGGGTGCCAGCGCCGGCCGGACCGGCAGGTCGAGGGGTACGTCGGAGAGCACGGCTGCCACTGTGGCACGCCCGGGGTCAGCCCCGGCGTACCGCCTCCATGCCGGTGACGAAGGCTGTCCAGGCATGGGCGGAGAAGACCAGCGCGGGCCCGCACCGGTCCTTGCTGTCGCGCACCGCGATCCGGTCGTCGGTGGTGGCGATCTCCACACAGTTGCCGTTGCCGCTGCTGCGGCTGCTGGTCCGCCAGTCCATCATGGACAGAGGCAGCGCCTGCATTCCCGTACCTTCCGTTCCCCCCGGGCGTGCCGCAATGCGATCACGCAAAGTGACGAGCAGCCTCCTCCAGGCGGGCCAGAGACGCCGCCGGATCCAGTGCCATCCGGCACAGCTCCTCGTGCACAAGGGTATACCCGCGCACGTGTCCCGCTTCCTCCAGCGCCAGACCCAGCGTGAGATTGTCCAGGTAAACCACGGAATTGTCGGCCGCGTCGGCAAACGTGATGATCACGTACGGAGTGCTCATCGCGGGGTGCCCACCGGACGCGAACGGAAGTACGTGACATGTCACGTTCGGTGATCGGGCGACCGTGGCCATGTGGGTCAACTGCTCCGCCATCACGGCCGGCCCGCCCACCGGACGCAGCAGCACCGCCTCGTTGAGCACCACCGACAGCTCGACCGGGGGAGACTCCCGGTGCAGCACCTCCTGCCGGCGCAGCCGGGCGGCCACCTTGCGTTCCAGTCCCTCCTCGCCGGCCGTACGACGGAACATCTCCCGGGCGTACGCCTCGGTCTGCAGCAGCCCGGGGACGGACTCCGCCTCGTACGTGCGCAGGCTCTCCGCCTCGGCCTCCAGCCCGACGTAGAACTCGAACCACTCGGGCAGCACGTCGCTGTAGTTCTGCCACCAGCCGCGCTGCTGGGCGCCCCGGGCGATCTCGATGAGCGCCTCGGCATCGACCCCGGTCACCTCGTAGAGGGCCAGGGCGGCGCGCACGTCCCGGGGTTTGATGCCGATCTGGGCGTTCTCGATCCGGGACAGGTTGCTCTTGGACATGTCGAGTTGGCGTGCGGCGACGTCCAGTGTCATGCCCGCGCGTTCCCGCAGTTGGCGGAGTTCACGGGCGATGCGGCGGCGGCGAACAGTGGGGCTGACGGTCACCCTCCGAGTCTGTCACGACAAGATCCGCAGGTCGCATGAGCACGGAGTGCAACCATCGAATCCGGGAGTTGCAAAGCTGGAGCTCTGGGGGCATCCTGTCACCCGGCGTGGATCACCTGTGGACAATGCGTGGGAGGCTCGTTTGCTGGTCGCCGACGAGTTCTTTCTGATTGCGCACAACGACAGCCGCGGCAAGGCCAAACTGCACCCGAGCGCCACCGGGCTCGGCCTGGCCGCCGGGTTGCTGGCCGAGCTGATCCTGTTCGGACAGATCACCGTCTCCGGTGGACTGGTCACCGTGATCGACCGGCGTCCCCCGGCCGACGCGCTGGCCCACACCGTGCTCGACCAACTGATCGGTGAGTCGCAGCACCAGGCGGTGCGCACCTGGCTCGCCTTCCTGGCCCAGTCGTCCACCACCTCGGTGGGGGAGCGGTTGGCCCGGGCCGGGGTGCTGCGCCGGCAGGAGAACCGCCGCCTGCTGCGCACCACCGTCAGCTACCTGCCGATCGACCTCAACGCCGCCGCCTGGCCGGCGACCCGGCTGCGGGCCCTGGTGGAGCGGCCCGAACAGCCGCTGGTGTCGGACACGACGCTGCTCGGCCTGGTGGCCGCGGCCGGGCTGACCCGCGAGGTGCTGTGGAGCGCCGGCCCCCGCGCCCACCACCGACTGTCCACCCTCGTCGGTTCGCTGCCGCCTCCCCTGAAGGAACTCGTCGTGCACACCGAGGCCGCGGTCGGCGCGGCGGTGCTGCGCGGCATCCCCTGATCTCACCGCGCCACCCCCTTCCCCCTCATCTCCCCTCTTTCGGAGCAGCCCCATGCCCCCGCATCCGACAGTCGACCGCCCCAGCAACGTCAGCGACGCCCTGGCCCGTGGCCGCCTCGGCGTGCCGTCGGTCATCTTCTTCGTCCTCTCCGCCGCCGCGCCGCTGACCGTGGTGGCCGGCGTGGTCACCACCGGCTACGCGGTCACCGGCATCACCGGCATGCCGCTGGCGTTCCTCGCCGTGGGCGCCGTCCTGGCGCTCTTCTCCGTCGGCTACGTGGCGATGGCCCGCCGGGTCGAGAACGCCGGCGCGTTCTACGCCTACGTCGCCCGGGGCATCGGCCGCCCGGCCGGCGTCGGCGCGGCCTGGGTCGCGCTCATCGCCTACAACGCACTCCAGGTCGGCCTGTACGGCGCGATCGGTGCCGCCGCCGCCCCGGTGCTCGGCACCCTGTTCGGCGTCGAGCCGCACTGGTCCGTGGTGGCCCTGGTCGCCTGGGCGCTCGTCGCGTTCCTCGGCCTGCTGCGGGTGGACGTCAACGGCCTGGTCCTGGCGGTGCTGCTGATCGCCGAGATCGTGGTGATCGTCGTGTTCGACCTGGGCCAGCTCAGCCACCCGGCGGGCGGCTCGACCAGCTTCGCCGCCCTCGCCCCGGCCAACCTCCTGGTGCCGGGGGCGGGCGCGCTGCTGGTGCTCGCCATGACCGGGTTCGTCGGGTTCGAGTCCTCGGTGGTGTTCAGCGAGGAGAGCAAGGACCCGCGGCGGACGGTCCCGCTGGCCACCTACCTCTCGGTGGCGATCATCGCCGGGCTCTACGCGCTCTCCTCCTGGTCGATGACCGTGGCGGTCGGCCCGGAGAACATCTCCGCCGCCGCCGGTGAGCAGAGCATCGAACTGATCTTCAACCTGGCCGCCGCGCACCTCGGCGACACGGCGGTCACCATCGGCCAGGCGCTCTTCATGACCTCGGTGCTGGCCGCGATGATCTCGTTCCACAACACCACCGCCCGGTACGCCTTCGCGCTGGGCCGGGAGCGGGTGCTGCCGGCGGCCTTCGGGCAGACCTCGCCGCGCACCGGCGCACCCCGGATGGCCTCGCTGGCGCAGAGCCTGCTCGGCCTGCTGGTGATCGTGCTGTACGCGGTCAACGGCTGGGACCCGGTGGTGCAGTTGTTCTACTACGCCGGCACCGGCGGCGGCTTCGGCGTGCTGCTGCTGATCGCCACCACCAGCGTCGCCGTGATCGTCTACTTCGCCCGTTCCGACACCGCGGAGTCGCTGTGGAAGCGGGCGATCGCCCCGGCCCTGGCCACCGTCGCGCTGGCCGCCGTGGTGGCCGTGGCGGTGACGAACTTCGCGACCCTGCTCGGTGTCGCGCCGGATTCGCCGCTGCGCTGGATCATCCCCGGGGTCTACCCGGTGGCCGCGCTGATCGGCCTGCTGTGGGGTCTGGTGCTGCGCGCCAACCGTCCCGACGTCTACGCCCGGATCGGGCGGGGCGCGGAGAGCACGGCCACCTCGCTGTTCGGTCCTCCGGCGGAGCAGCCGGTGCCGGTGGAGTCCCGGCGGTGACCGCGCCGACCATCGGACGGCTCGCCGCCGCCGACACCCGGTGGGTCGCCGAGCGGATCGCCGAGGCGTTCCTGGTGCTCCCGGCGACCCGGTGGCTGGTGCCCGACGAGGCCAAGCGGGAGGCCGTCTTCGCCGACAACTTCGAGATCCTGGTCGACCACGCGATGCGGCACGGGCTGGTCTTCGGCACCGCCGACCGGGACGCGGTGGCGGTCTGGTTCCCGCAGGTCGGTGACGGGTCGCCGGCCCCGGTGGACTACGACGACCGGCTGGCCGCCGCCTGCGGGGAGTGGACGCCCCGGTTCCAGCACCTCGACGAGTTGTTCGCCGCCAACCATCCGCACCCCGACCACCATCACCTGGCGCTGCTCGCCGTCCGGCCGGGGCGGCAGGGGCAGGGGTTGGGTACCGCGCTGCTGCGGCACCACCACGCCTGGCTGGACGCCCACGGGGTGCCCGGTTACCTGGAGGCCAGCAGTGAGGCCGGACGGGACCTCTACGCCCGGCACGGCTACCGGCTGCGCGAGGTCTTCCGGCTGCCCGACGGAACGCCGTTCTATCCGATGTGGCGGGAGCCGGCGGGAGGCTGACCGGCGTCCCGGGCGACGTCGGCGTCGCGTACCGGTGTGAACGCCGACCGACGCGACACCGGCCCCGACGCGGATGCGTCGGGGCCGGTGCGTCGTTCGACGTGGAAGGCCCGGCCGGCGACCCGCCGGCCGGGCCCCGTGGTCGTGACCGTCACCGAGGACCGGTGACCGCCTCCACCCCCTCAGTAGGTGCCGTCGAGCTGACCGCGCAGCTTGGTCAGGGCCCGGGCGAGCAGCCGGGACACGTGCATCTGCGAGACGCCGATCTGGTCGGCGATCTGCGACTGGGTCAGGTTGCCGTAGAAGCGCAGGGTGAGGATCTTCTGCTCGCGCTCGTCGAGGGTGGCCAGCGCGGGGCCGAGGGCGACCCGCAGCTCGGCCAGCTCGAACTCGCTGTCCTCGCCGCCGAGCATGTCGCCCAGCTCGGTGGCGCGGTCGCCGTCGCCGGTCGGGGTGGACAGCGACACCGCGTTGTACGCGCGGGCGCCCTCCAGGCCCTCCAGGACCTCTTCCTCGGTGAGCTTGAGGTGGGCGGCGATGTCGGCGACCGTCGGCGAGCGGCCGAGGGTCTGCAACAGCGAGCTGTTGGCGTCGGAGATGGCCAGCCGCA
Source organism: Micromonospora sp. (assembly GCF_048594385.1). Lineage (NCBI taxonomy): Bacteria > Bacillati > Actinomycetota > Actinomycetes > Micromonosporales > Micromonosporaceae > Micromonospora > Micromonospora sp. Next base: position 4,981 of record NZ_JBMDWU010000258.1, read on the forward strand.
GCTCCTGCAGCCGCCGGGGGACCCGGATGTCCCAGGTGCGGTCGCGGAAGTGCCGCTTCAGCTCGCCGATGATGGTCGGGATGGCGTAGCCGGCGAAGTCGACGCCGCGCGACGGGTCGAACTTGTCGATCGCCTTGATCAGGCCGACGGCGGCGGTCTGGGCCAGGTCGTCGGTGGGCTCGCCCCGGCCGCTGTAACGGTGGGCCAGGTGGTTGGCCAGCGGGAGCCAGGCCTCGATCGCCCGGTCGCGCAGCGCGGCCCGGGACGGGTGGCCGGCGGGCAGCGCGGCCATCGCGTTCAGCAGGTCGGCGGCGCTGTCGGTGAGCGCACGCGGGTCCAGCTTCTCGGTGGTGGACGGTGTCGCCGCCGGCTTGCTCATGGTGGGCGCGGTCATTGGTGGTCCTCCCTGCACCTCGTCCGCGGTCAAAAAGACGTGACGCTTCGGTTTAGCTTCAGATGGGCCGTTCGGAAGTCACCATAGCCTGATCGGTGAACGGAAATCTAGCCGAAAGGCTGATGTACTTAAGTGATTTTCGGTCACAAAGCCACACTATCGGACATGGTTCGCGTCGATTGTGATCACAGGCACCTGTCGAACCGGCAGGCCACCCGGAACCCGACACCACGGCAGCGGTGTCGGCTATCCGTCCTTGTCCCGCCGACAGGACCGCCCGTAGCGTCGCGGGAGACCACCGCCGTACGGAGGACCACGTGCTCGACCCCGCGGACCCGCAGCTCGTCGTCGACAGCCGTACGCTGCACTTCAGCTGGTTGCCGGCCGACCCGGACGCGGTCGTCGCCCTGGTCCCGCCCGGCCTGTGCCCCCGCCCCGACCGGCAGGTCTTCATGAACCAGTACGTCGTCGAGGACGCCGGTCAGACCTCCGGCCTCGGCGCGTACTCGCTGACCTACATCGGGGTGGCCCTCGTCGGGGTCGACGCGCCCGACGGGGCGACCCCCGGGGGCTGGTGGACCCACTACGTCACCTCCAGCCCCCGGGTCCGGGACTACGCCGCCGCCCGGGGAGCCCCGGCCGTGCTGGGACACACCACCCTGCGGGTACGGGGTGCCGTGCTGGTCGCCGCGACCGAGGTCGGCGGCGTCCCGCGGATCCGGACCCGGGCCCGGATCGGCCACACCGGTCACCAGCTGCGCGCCGGCCACCACCGGTACTTCACCCGGTGCGACGGCGAGCTGTTCAGCGGGGTCTACCCCTACGTCTGCGAACCGGTCAGCCCGTTCGAGATCGAGTCGGTGGAGTTCCTCGACCCCCGGCACCCGAGCTACGCGCTGCGCCCGGAGAACCCCCTGCTCATCACCAGCGGCTGCTACGCCCCGCGTACCTCGTTCGCCCACCCGGGCGGGCTGACCCGCCACCCCATCCCGCCCGCACCGGCCGCCGACCGGCGGGACCTACCAGGTGCCCTTGCGGCGGGCGTGCAGCGGCCTGCCGTCGGGGTCGTAGACCAGCCGGTACGCCGGTAGCGCCCAGAGCCGGGTGTACCAGGGCAGCCGCTCAGGCCGGTGCGGGCGCAGCCGGCCCGGCGGCCGGGGGCCCGAGCGGCCCGAGTCGTGCCACCGCTGCAGAGCGTCCGCCGTGGCGGTGATCGCCGCGACGGCGCTGGCCGGGTCCAGCAGGTCGGCGTCGTCGGCACCGCCCGGGTCGCGGTCCAGGTGCTCGCGCCACAACCGCAGCCGCAGGTCCCGGGCGAACACCCGGGCCCCGTCGCCCCGACCCGCCGGGTCGAGGGGGGACCGCTCGTCGCGGGTCTCGTCGAGCACCGCGCAGGACAGCTCGCTGTCGTGCGTCCAGGAACGCCTGTTGAAGTTGTCGCTGCCCACGCTCGCCCACACGTCGTCGACCACGCAGATCTTCGCGTGCACGTAGACCGGGTCGCCCGCCCGGTTCTCCACGTCGAAGACGTGCACCCGGTCCGGCGCGGCCCGTTCACACAGCGACAGCGCCTGCTCCCGGCCCACCGTGTTGGGCGGCAGCGCCAACGCGCCGTCCACGTCCGGATAGCGGGGGACCACCGCGACCAGGTGCAGGTCGGGGTTGTCCCGCAGCGCCTCGGCGAACAGCTCGGCCACCTCGGTCGACCACAGGTACTGGTCCTCCAGGTAGATCAGCCGGCGGGCCCGGCGTACCGCCTTGGTGTAGCCCCGGGCCACCGTCCGCTCGCCGTCCGGGGCGAACGCGTAGCGGGGGCGCACCGCCGGGTAGGTGCGCAGCACCTGGATGTGGTGCGGGCCGCAGGGCGGCGGATCGGCCGACGGGTCGGGCAGCGGATCGGGGCTCAGGTCGGAGCCGCGCAGCCGGTCCCGCAGGTAGGCCAGCGGGTTCTCCGAGTCCAACGGCATCGGATCGGTCCACCGCTCGCGGAACGTGGTGTCCAGCGCGGCGACCACCGGACCCCGGACGGCCAGTTGCACGTCGTGCCACGGC
>NZ_JBMDWU010000259.1:0-4608 GCF_048594385.1 Micromonospora sp.
GGGGGGGCCCCCCGGCCGGCGGGGGGCGGGCCGCCCGGGGGGGCGCGCCCCGCGCCCCGTTCCGGCCGGCCCCGCCCGCCCGGACCGGGGCGGTCAGAAACCGCCCGGCAGGGGCGGCGTCGCCGGCCGGGCCGGCCGCCGACGACCACCCCGCCAGCCACCCCGCCGCTCGGCCGCCAGCCGGCTCTGCCGGCGACCGCTCTCGTACGCCAGCTCCCGCTGGAGCCGACGCCAGCTCTCGAAGCGCCGGCCCGGCAACTCCCCGGTCTCCACCGCCTCGCGCACCGCACAGGCCGGCTCGGCGGTGTGCCCGCAGTCGGCGTACCGGCAGCCGGTGGCCAGCTCGGCGATGTCGGTGAACGCCCGGTCCAGCCCGGAGTGCCCGTCGAGCAGCCCCACCGCCCGGACCCCCGGGGTGTCCAGCACCGCGCCGCCGCCGGGCACCGGCACCAGCGCCCGCCAGGTGGTGGTGTGCCGCCCCTTGCCGTCGACCCGCCGGATCGCCTGGGTGGGCATGACCTCCGCCCCCACCAGGGCGTTGACCAGGCTCGACTTGCCCGCCCCGGACGGGCCGAGCAGGGCCAGCGTGCGCCCCGCCGCGACCAGCGGACGCAGCGGCGTCAGGCCGGTCCCCCGCTCGGCGCTGACGGGCAGCACCGGCACCCCGGGGGCGAGGGCGGCGAGCTGCCGGGCCACCGCCTGCGGATCGGCGGCCAGGTCGGCCTTGGTGAGCACCACCAGCGGGGTGGCCCCGGACTCGTGGGCCAACGCGAGCAGCCGTTCGATCCGGGCGGCGTCCGGCTCCGGGTGCACCGGCTCGATCACCGCGGCGGTGTCGAGGTTGGCGGCGAGCACCTGGCCGCTGGCGTCCTTGCCGGCGGTGCGGCGGACCAGCGCGGTCCGCCGGGGCAGCACCGCGTCGACGGTCACCGGGCCGTCCGGCCAGCGGGCCAGCAGCACCCAGTCACCGGCGCACGGCAGGGCGGTCAGGTCACGGGCGGCGGCGGCCAGCACCGCCGGGCCCAGGCTGGCCCGGACCGGTCCGTCCGCGGCGAGCACCGTGCACACCCCCCGGTCGACCCGGGCCACCCGGCCGGGCCGGCGGTCCGGGCGCCGCCGCGCGTACGCCGCCCGCTCGGCGTCCAGGCCGAGGGCGGTCAGATCGATGGTCATGTCATCCTCACCGAGGTCGGAACTGGTCGTGGCCGAACACGCGTCCTGCGACCGGCATGATCACCACCCCCGTCCGTCGTCCCGGTACCGCGTCGTAGCCCGACGGTAGGCGTCGCACCGACGCGCCGAAAGCGAATTCCCCGGCGGCGCAACGCTGTCCGGACCGTTAGGGTCGTGGCGTGACGACGGATCCACTGATGTTTACCGGTGAGGTGGCCGACTCGGCCGCCCGCCTGCTGGACACCGCCACCGTGCTGGACACGGCGGCCGTCGCGGCCCCCAGCCTGTTGCCCGGCTGGACCCGGGGCCACGTGCTCACCCACCTGGCACGCAACGCCGACGGGTTCGTCAACCTGCTCACCGCCGCCCGCACCGGGCAGGACATTCCGATGTACGCAAGCGCCGCGGCCCGCGACGCCGACATCGCCGCCGGTGCCGGCCGGCCGCCCGCCGAGCTGCTGGCCGACCTGCGCCGCAGCACCGACCGGTTCGCCGAGGCGGTGGCCGCGATGACGGCGTCGGCGTGGAGCGCCACCGTGCAGACCCGACGCGGCCCGTGGCCGGCCGCCCTGGTGCTCTGGGGCCGGTGGCGCGAGTTGGAGGTGCACCACGTCGACCTGGCCACCGGCTACCGGCCGGTGGACTGGCCGGCCGCGTTCGCCCCGCACCTGCTGCACGAGGTGGCCGGTGGGCTCGCCGAGCGGCCCGACGCGCCCGCGCTGGTGCTGCGGCCCACCGACGGCAACCGGCCGGAACTGGTGCTGGGTGACGCGCAGGACGCCCCGCAGGTCGCCGGCAGTTGCGCCGCGCTGGCCGCCTGGTTGATCGGCCGCAGCAGCGGCGACGGGTTGACCGTCACCCCCGACGGTGCCCTGCCGACCCCACCGGAATGGATATAGACCGCGTATGAGCTACACCGGAGACGTCACCCACGGCGGCCCACCCGCCGTGCGGGAACTGGACCGGCTCACCGTCACCAAGATGTCGGTCGGCCCGATGGACAACAACGCCTATCTGCTGCGCTGCCGTGACACGGGCGCGCAGGTGCTCGTCGACGCCGCGAACGAGGCGCCCCGGCTACTCGACCTGATCGGCGACGCCGGGCTGACCTCGGTGGTCACCACCCACCGGCACATGGACCACTGGGTCGCCCTGGAGGAGGTCGTGGCCTCGACCGGCGCGTCCGCCCTGGTGCACGCCGACGACGCCGAGGGGCTGCCGATCGCGGCACAGACCCTGGCCGAGGGCGACACCGTCGCGGTGGGTGACCAGACGCTGGAGGTGATCCACATCAAGGGGCACACCCCGGGGTCGATCGCGCTGCTCTACCGCGACCCGGCCGGCACCCCGCACCTGTTCACCGGCGATTCGCTGTTCCCCGGTGGGGTGGGCAACACCGACCGGGACCCGGAGCGGTTCGGCCAGCTCATCGACGACGTCGAGCACAAGCTGTTCGGCCGGCTGCCCGACGAGACCTGGTTCTACCCGGGGCACGGCGCGGACAGCACGCTCGGCGCGGAACGGGCGTCGCTGCCGCAGTGGCGGGCGCGCGGCTGGTGAGCCGCTGACGGGCCGGCGCTGACCGCCCGGCGTCGGTCAGCCCGGCTGGCCGACGCCGGTCACCGCGCGCAGCCGACGCCTGGTGCCCAGCAGCACCAGGCCGGCCAGCAGCAGGCCGACGGCCATGGTGACCAGCAGCGGGTTGCCGGGCAGCAGCCCGGCCAGTGCCCGCGACGCCGCGCCCAGGGCCAGGTAGAGGCCGGCCCACGCCGCCGCGCCGAACGCGGCGCAGACGACGAACCGGCGGTACGACATCCGCAGGCTCCCGGCCGCCAACGGCAGCAGCGTGTTGAACACCGGCAGGAAGGGTGCGACGAGCACCATCCGCCCACCGCCGGAGCGCAGCAGCTGCTCGGCGGCCGACCAGCGGCCCTCACCGATCCAGTCGCCGACCCGGCTGTGCCGCAGCCGCTCGCCGAAGATCCGCCCGGCGAGGAAGCTCAGCGACCAGCCGGTGAGGCAGCCGGCGACCACGGCGACGACGGTCGCCACCCCGGCGACCGGTCGACCCACCCCCACCGCCGCGAGGATCGCCACGTCGCCGGGGACGAGCACCCCGAGCAGCGGTACGGCGTCGGCGAGCATCACCAGCCCGAGTGCCGCCATCAACAGGGCGGTCGGTAGGTCTCCGAGCTGGGCCAATTCGTCGAGCACGAGATGACGCTACGGCCACCGGGCCTCCCGGCGCATCGGGTCGCGACCCTGATCACTCCCCGACTTTCCCTACGGGCTTCCCCCGGGCCGCGCGACGGCGTGGCCCGGGGGCCTCCCGGCAGGGTGGTTCAGCGGGGGCGGAGCACCTGGACCCGACGGACCGGGGAGTCGACGGAGGGTTCGGTGGTCGGCACCGGGTAGCTGGCCACCACCTCCAGCACGTCCGGCGGCAGGTGTCCCCGGTCCGGGTCGCCGACCAGCACCTGCGCCCCGCCGTCGGCGGCCCGCCGCAGGTACGGCAGGACCCGTACGGCGAGGTCCCGGTCGTAGAGGACGTCCCCGGCGACCAGCAGGTCGGCCTGGGTGCCGTCGTCGTCGAGCAGGTCCTGGTGGCTGGCCTGCACGTCGACCCGGTTGGCCCGCGCGTTGACGGTGACCGCCGCCACCGCGTAGGGGTCGACGTCGTTGGCGACGACCTGACGGGCACCGGCCAGGGCGGCGGCGATGGCGACGAGCCCGGAGCCGGCGGCCAGGTCGAGCACCCGGCGGCCGGCGGCGAGGTCGGGATGGTCGAGCAGGTGGCGGGCGAGGGCCTGCCCGCCGGCCCAGGCCGACGCCCAGAACGGCGGGGGCAGGGTGTGCCCGGCACTGGCCTCCATCCGGGCCCACCAGACGATCGCGTCCTCGGCGAGGTGCAGCCGCACCTCGGGCACGAAGGGGGTGGGCACCAGCCGCAGCCGGTCCAGTCCGTCGCCCGGCGCGTCGATCTCGCGTTCCAGCTCGGTCAACGCGTCGACGCGCGGTCGGTTCACCGGTCGAGTGTGCCGCAACGGGCCTCCCGCCGGGCGGCATTCCGGCGACCTGCGAGTTTCCGTCCGCATCCTGCGGCTTTTCAGCCGGCAAAAACCGCCTCGGCCGGCTACTGTCGGGGCAGTACAGGGCGATCATCCGCCGCAGCGGCGGGATCACCCGTTGTAAACAGGGAGAGATGCATGGCAACCGGCACGGTCAAGTGGTTCAACTCGGAAAAGGGCTTCGGCTTCATCGAGCAGGACGGCGGAGGCCCCGACGTCTTCGTTCACTACTCGGCGATCGCCACCAGCGGCTACCGGGAACTGCAGGAGGCCCAGAAGGTCGAGTTCGATGTGACCCAGGGGCAGAAGGGTCCGCAGGCGGAGACCGTCCGCCCGCTGTAAGTCTCCGTGCCGGTGGCGGGGGGCC
>NZ_JBMDWU010000026.1:0-5622 GCF_048594385.1 Micromonospora sp.
CCGGCCCGGCACGCGGCGACGCACCCGGCTGGGGGGGAGCCGGGTGCGACCGGGATTGGTCCACCGGGTCAGCGGAACCGGTCGCCCCGCACCCTCGCCTCGTCGGCGAGTCGGTAGCCCACCCCGTACACGGTGGTCACCAGGGGGGTGTCCGCGCCGAGCTTGGCGCGCAGCCGCCGGATGTGCACGTCCACGGTACGGGCGACGGCGTGTTCGTACCCCCAGACGTTGGCGAGCAGTTGCAGCCGGGTGAAGACCTGGTGCGGGTGCTCGGCCAGGAACAGCAGCAGGTCGATCTCGATGCGGGTGAGCGGGATCTCCCGGTCGCCCTGACGTACCACCCGGGTGCCGGCGAAGATCCGTAGGGTCTCCGGGTGGTCGTCGGTCGACGCGGGCTCCCCGACCACCGGCCTCGGCCGGGGGGCCGGCAGCGACGACAGCAGGCGCGGCGCGGTCGACTCGCTCAGCCGGACCACCCCCTCCCCCGCCTCGGCCAACTCGCCGAGCAGGTCGACCAGGCGGGCCAGCCGGGGCGTCAGCGGCCCGGCGGTCAGGTCGAGGGTGATGGTCAGCGAGGGCGTGGAGCGGGGCCGACCCGCGATCACCCGGTCGGGACGGCCCGGCGGGTGCGGACGCGCGGTGAGGGCGACGAGGGACATGGGAGCCTCCTGTGTGGCGGTGCGTCCGCCACGCCCGGTGGGGCGCGACGGTCAGTGCGGCGTCCGGCCGGCGGTCACCGGCGGCGCGAAGGACGGGGTACGGTGCGTCGACGTCGGGCCCAGGGCCGGCAGCCCGGCGATCCGCCAGGCGACGAAGCCGCCCACCACGTCGGTGGCCCGGCGCAGGCCGATGTCCTGCAACGCGGCGGCGGCCAGCGACGAGGTGTAGCCCTCCTGGCAGATCACCAGCACTGGCAGGTCGTAGTCGACCGCCTCGGGCAGCCGGGCCGGGCAGCGCGGATCGAGCCGCCACTCCAGGACGTTGCGCTCGATCACCAGTGCGCCCGGCACGGTGCCGTGGGCGGCCCGCTGGGCGGCCGGCCGGATGTCGACCATGATCGCCCCACCCCGGCAGGCCAGGTGCGCCTGTTCGGGGTCGAGCCGACGCAGTCGGGTGCGGGCTTCGGCGAGGATCTCGTCGATGCCGCGCGAACCCGGTGGTGGGGCCGGACAGCTCTCGGTGAGGGTGGCGTGTTGCGGCATCGTCGCGGTCCTTCCATGGGCGAGCCGACGGGTGGGGGAAACGGCGGGCAGCGTCACCAGGAGACGCCGGCGTAGGCGATCTCGGCGACCCGGAGCCGCCCGCCGACGAGGTGGTAGCGGGTCATGTGACGCAGCGCGGGGAGGTAGACGTGCACGCTGACCGCCGGCTGGTCGCCGCGGTTGGTCACCACGTGCACGTGTCGGGGGCCGAACCGGCGACCGGAGCCGGCGGCGAGGCGGTGCGGGCGCAACCGCCCACCGGAGACCGTCTGCTCGGTCAGCTCACCGGCGACGACCAGGAAGGCCCCCGAGGAACCACCGTGGTCGTGCAGGTCGGTGCCCTGGCCGGGCAGCCAGCTCAACGCCCAGACCTCGTGGTCGTCGGCCGAGGCGAGCCGGGCGTACCACCGCTCGGTGCGGTCGAACCGCAGCGGCACCGTCCAGGTGGTCGGGTCGGCGTACCGGGCGGCGACGGTGAGCAGGTCGGTGGCGTGGATGCTGGTCATGGCTTCTCCCGTGTGATGCGTCCCCCGACACTCTAGACTGTAAAGCCTATAGGTTTAGTAGGTAATACCGAATGCTGGGACGCACCGGGCGAGCCGGTTCCCGTCACCGGCGGCCACCGGGGCACGGGCCTCTAGGCTGAGCGGATGACCGAGGAGTTCGACGCCGAGACGCTGGCCTTCGCCCACCGGATGTTCGACCTCGCCCGCGCGGGCGAGGCCACGGAACTCGGTGGCCACGTCGACGCCGGGCTGCCGGTGAACCTGACCAACGACAAGGGCGACACGCTGCTCATCCTGGCCGCCTACCACGCCCGTCCGGAGACCGTCACGGCTCTGCTGACCCGGGGTGCCGACCACACCCGGGTCAACGACCGGGGGCAGACCGCACTCGCCGCGGCGGTGTTCCGGCGCAACGCCGAGGCGGTACGCGCCCTGCTCGACGCCGGGGCCGACCCCGACCACGGGACCCCCTCGGCGGTGGAGACGGCCCGTTTCTTCGACCTGCCGGAGATGCTCACCCTGCTCACCACCCGGCAAACCTGATCAACCGTCGGGGCCGACGGGGCGCCGTCCCCGCGCCGGGAAGCCGCACCGTCGCGCATCATGATCGGTCCTTCAGGCGGGCCCGTCGGCCGGCTTGACGGCCTCGATCAGGAAGCGTCGGGAGTGGGCCACGAAGGCGCCCTCGGCACGGATGGTGGCGTGCAGCCGTTCGAGCTGCGGCCGGTACCGGTCGACGTCGAAGTCCGGCACGGTCCAGACCACCTTGCGCAGGAACCAGACCACCGCGCCGACGTCGTGGAACACCGCCCGCAGGGTGGCCCGTTCCAGCCGTACCACGTGCAGGCCGGCGGCCCGGGCGGCGGCCACCGCCTGGGCGGTGTGCCGGGTGGCCGGCGGCGGCAACGGGCCCAGCACCGCCTCGCTCAGCTCCCGCATGGTGCCGGCGCCGATCTGCTGGGACAGGAAGCGCCCGCCGGGGCGCAGCACCCGGGCGATCTCCGCCCACCCGGTGTCCACCGGGTGGCGGCTGGTCACCAGGTCGAAGGCGGCCGCCCGGAACGGCAGCCGGGAGGCGGGAGCGATCTGCACCACCCGGCCGCCGACCCGCCGCAGCGTACGCCGGGCGACCGCCACGTTGGGCGGCCATGCCTCGGTGGCCACCAGCAGCGGCGGCGGTTGGGGCAGCTCGGCGAGCACCTCTCCCCCACCGGTGTCGATGTCCAGCGCGGTCGTGACCGTCGCCATCCGCGCGGCCACCTGCCGGGCGTAGCCCCACGGTGGACGCTCCTCGGTGGCCCGTCCGTCCAGCCAGCCGAAGCCCCAGCCGTCGACGGGCGCGGCGGCGGCCTCGGCGATCAACTCCGCACAGCTCGGCTCGACCATGCCCCCACCCTGGGGCAGCTCCGCACGGTCGGCAACCCGATTACCGTGGCCGGCGCGGACCCCGCGACCCCGGCCGGACGCCGCGACGGTGGTCAGGGGCGGGACGCGATCAGGGGGCGGGGCGGAGGATCTCCACGGTGGAGCCGGCGGGGACACCGTCGAGGGTGTCGAACCCGGTGGGCTCACGGCGGCCCGACTCGAACTGCCGCATCAGCCGGGTGCCCAACCCGACGCCGACCGCACCGACGAGCAGCGCGACCAGCTCGGTCACCAGCAGCACCCCGCTCGTACCGCGCTGCGGAGCATCCGCCCGCACCAGGCAGGACAGCAGGAAGAGCGCGGCCATGCCGGCGTTGACCATGTTGAAGGTGACCATGGTGCGACGGTGCGGCCCCGGCCGTACGTCCCACAGGTCGATCATGCCGGCGACGGCGGCGAGCCCGGCGGCCACCAGCGCGGCGATCGCCGTCCAGTAGCCGACCTCGCCGAGGAACGCCGGGCCGCCCGCGACGTCGGCGAGGTCGAACACGGTGGCACTGACGAAGAGCCCGAACGGGAACGTCACCAGCATCGGTTGGATGGGATGCCCCTGCACCCTCAGGCGGCTCTCCATCGTTTCCTCCCCGGGATCGGCTCAGCTCACCGGTCCAGGGTGCTACCCGCAGGTCGCTTCGACGAAACGATCGGGCCGTGATTCGCGGGTCCGGGGAGAAACGACACCAGTCGGCCGACGTCGTACCGGGACCAGGGTCGGCGACGTAGCGGCATCGCCACCCGCCGATGCCGTCACCGTCGACCCCGATGAGCGGGTCGACCGGACCGGGCGGCCGTCAGGACTCGCGGGGGCGGGAGACGGTGGTGACCAGCCGTTCGGCCACCTCCCGCAGCGGGATGTCCAGTGACGACGCCGCGCTGCGCAGCACGTCGAGGGCCTCCGGCGCCGGGCAGCCCCGCTGGGTCATGATAACCCCGACGGCCTGGCCGACGATGTTCTCCCCGAGCAGCGCGCCGTCACGTTCACTGTCCCGCTCGGCCCGCCTGGCCCGGTCCCGTACGGCGGCCAGCAGCAGTCCCGCGTGCTCGGCGAGCAGCATCGCGGTGAGCTGGTGCCGGGTGCCCAGCGTGTTGTGCCGGCCGGCGTACAGGTTGATCGAGCCGACCGCCCGCTCGTCCACGTCCACCGGGGCGGAGATCACCCCGCACACGCCCAGCCGACGGGCGCGGTCGGTCCAGGGCGCCCACCGGTCCTCGACGGTCAGATCCGTCGCGATGATCATCTCGCGACGGCGGATGGCGCTCATCGCGGGTGACTCCGCACCGTGCCCCAGGTCGTCCAGCTCGGCCAGCCGGGGGTCCGACGCGGCCACCCCGGCGGGCTCGCCGGCCCGCAGCGCGGTGAACCCGCACCAGAGCACCCCCGGGACGGCGTCCGCGGCGATCCGGACCAGCTCGGTCAGTGCCTCGTCGAAGTCGTCGACCGCGATCAGCCCCGCGGTCAACTCCCGCAGCAGGGCGGCCGTCTCCAGTACCCCGAGCGTGTCGATGGTCAGCTCCCGCATGTCCAGGTTCACCGGCCCGCAGGCTCCGTCGTACACCTGCCGTCCGGCACCGGCGTCGTTGCCTGTGTCATCGTGATGATCTCTCTCCCGAGTCGTGGGCCCCGGGCTACTACCCTGGCAAAACCGGATCGAAACCGCGTAAAGGAACCCCTCCGGCGCATTTCGCGCCGGAGGGGTTCCCGGACCGCTCAGCGGGCGGCGGCGAGCCGGCGGCCGACGGAGGCGATCAGCCGGTCCAGTTCCGAACCGAACGGGTTGTCGTGCACCAGGTACGTCCAGGTGGCGCTGGGCCGCACCAGCTTGGCGGCGTCCGGCTCCCAGTCCTCGGCGAACTCGGTCTCCTCGAAGGTCGCCAGGGTCCGCGTCTCGATCTCGGGGATGAGGTTGGTGAACGCCGGCACCGCCGCCCGGTGGAACTCGTCGAGCGGGTCGAGCCGGCCCAGCGCCCGCAGGTGCACGCCCTCGCGGACCTCGGACAGCTCGGCCAGGTGCTCCGCCCAGAGCCGGTCGGTGTGGTAGAGCGCGATGGAGCGGGCCACCCGGGCCAGCAGGTCCTCGTCCATCTCGCCGGCCTTGTCGGGCATCCGGTCGAGCAGCATCAGCGCGGCCACGTCCGAGGTGAGCAGCCGCTCCCGACGCTCGGCCAGGGCGATCCGCTGCTGCTCGATGACCACGCTGTAGCGCCAGGTGTTGCGGTGGATCTCGTGGTTGACGCCCTCGGCGACCCGCTGGGCGTGCTCCACCGCGTAGTCGACCTGCTCGTCGGTGACCAGGCCGTCGGCGTTCATCCGGGGCGAGGCCGGGACGGTGTCGCCGGCGTGCCGCACGACCAGGTCGTCCTCCAGGCTGACGAAGAAGACCGAACCGCCCGGGTCGCCCTGCCGGCCGGCCCGACCACGCAGCTGGTCGTCGACCCGGCGGCTGTCGTGCCGGCCGCTGCCGATCACGTAGAGGCCGCCGAGTTCGGCC
>NZ_JBMDWU010000260.1:0-12929 GCF_048594385.1 Micromonospora sp.
CACCCAAATCTCCTTCGACGGCACCCGCCGAGTACTCGCCAAACGACTCGCCAACGGCGACATCGCCGTCGCCCTGTTCAACCAAGGCAGCTCCACCACCACAATCACCACCACCACCGCCGCCATCGGCAAGTCCGGGTCGTCCTTCACCCTGGTCGACGCCTGGACCAACGCCAGCACCACCAGCACCGGCACCATCTCGGCCAGCGTGCCGTCGCACGGCACGGTCGTCTACCGGGTCAGCGGCGCGACCAGCACCCCCACCCCGACCGTCACCCCCACCACGCCGGCCCCGACCACCCCGGCCCCGACCACCCCGGCTCCGACCACGCCGCCGCCGTCGACCGCGTCCTGCCAGGTCACGTACGCGATCAGCAGCCAGTGGCCGGACGGGTTCCAGGCCGAGGTGATCGTCCGCAACACCGGCACCACGGCGGTCAACGGTTGGAGCCTGGGCTGGTCGTTCGCCAACGGCCAGCAGCTCAACCAGGCGTGGGGTGCCACCTACACCCAGAGCGGAGCCCAGGTCACCGCCACGAACGTCGGCTGGAACGGCACCATCAGCCCCGGTGGCAGCGCGAACTTCGGTTTCATCTCCAGTTGGTCCGGCGCGAACGCCAAGCCGACCGGGTTCACTCTCAACGGCCAGGAATGCGCCGTGGCCTGACGGGTGTCCCCCGCAACGGCAGGGCCCCCGGTCCTGACGTCGGCCCCGACCTCGGGATCCGACAGCTCAGGACCGGGGGTCCCCGCCGGGCGGACGCAACGGGCGTACCGGCGGGAGCGGGTTACGGTCGGGTCAGTTGTCCAGCGTGGCCAGCACGGCGGTGGCCATGCCCTGCTCACCCCGGGCGTTGGGGTGGAAGGGCGCCGCCGCGTTCTCCGGCACCAGGCCCTCCACCCACCGGGTGCCGCTGCTCTTGCAGGTGTCCCGCCCGATCGACGGGGTGTAGACGTCGGCGTAGACGGCGTCGTTCGCGGCGGCGGCACCGGCCAGCATGGCGTTGAGCGACGTGGCGACACCCCGCAGGTACGGCACGTCCTGGTAGGCGATCGGCACCAGCGGCCAGCAGCCGTAACCGGAGTCCGGCACGATCGCCGGGTAGCCGAGCACCACGATCCGGGCCCCGGGCGCGGCCCGGCGGACCGCCTGGAGCACGGCGGTGACCTTCGGGGCGGTGGCGGTGATCCGGGCCTGCAACTGGTCGGTGCCGCCAGCGGTGTAGAGGCTCTTGCAGGGCGAGCCGAGCGGGCTGCTGAAGCTCGCCTGGGCGCAGTCGCTGATGATGCTGGAGAAACCGATGTCGTTGCCGCCGATCTGCACCGTCACCAGGGTGGTGTCCGCGGTGACCGCGTCGAGCTGCGGGGGCAGCGGCCGGCCCAGCGAGCCGTTGCCGCCGTAGCGGATGTCGTCGGTGGTGGCCCCGGAGCAGCTCACGTCGACCAACGGCGACGAGCCGGCGGACGCGGCGACCAGGGACGGGTAGTTGCGGTTGGAGCGCAGGCAGTTCAGGTCGACCTGGGTGGGGATCAACGGGCCGGACGTGTACGAGTCGCCGAGGGCGACGTAGCGTCCGGTGGGGACGGCGGCGCTGACGGGCGCGGCGGCGGCCAGCACACCGGCGGTGGCGGCGGCGAACGCGAGCATCCGGGTGGCGGTCCGCAGCAGCGGCCGGCGGGAACGGGGCATGACGCCTCCCAGGGCGGATCACGGGGGTGGTGCCGCGATCCTGCGCCCTTCCACGCCGGACGTCAATATAGACAACTCTCATTGCATTGCTCCTCGGGTCACCCCCGGGGTCCGACCGGCCGACGACCTGATCGATTGACGGAGGTCGAATCCGGACGGGATAATCCGCAGCGGGGCCGGGCTGGCTGCGGGCCGAGGGACACCGTACGACCGGGGTGGGCCGGCCGACGGCACATCGCCGTCCGCCGTACACCACGCCAGCACCACGCGGCCATTCGCCCCCGGACCGGGACCACCCCTCCCGCCGGCGGAGCCGCCTCGTCGACGCGGCCGACAATCGTCGCCGCCCCACCCCTGCGGGAGGATCATTCATGGGACCCACGCGTTCCCGGCTCAGACTGGCGGTGTCGCTGTGCGCCGCCACCACCGTCGTCGCCACCGCCGCCCTCGTCGGCACCGTCCCCGCCCAGGCGGCGGCCGGATGCCGGGTCACCTACACGGTGACCAGCCAGTGGCCGGGCGGATTCGGCGCGAACGTCGACGTCACCAACCTCGGCGACCCGCTCACCGGCTGGCGGCTCACCTGGACCTTCACCGCCGGGCAGGTGATCAGCCAGTGGTGGAACGGCACGGCGACCCAGTCCGCCGGCCGGGTCACCGTCGGCAACGTGGACTGGAACGGCAACCTGGGCACCGGAGCGAGCGCCCAGTTCGGCTTCGGCGCGTCCTGGAACAACTCGGCGAACCCGGTGCCTGTCGACTTCGCCCTCAACGGGGTGCCGTGCACCGGGCGTACCACCGGGCCCACCGCACCACCGACCACCACGCCGCCGCCGACCACGCCGCCCCCGACCACCGCACCACCGACCACGCCGCCGCCCACCACGCCTCCGCCCACCACGCCGCCCCCGACCACACCGCCGCCGGCGACGGGGGCGCTCGACCAGACGACGACGGTGGGACGGGTCAGGGCGGTCGACGGCAGCGCGCAGTACACCTGGCCCGGCATCTACTTCGAGGGGCGGTTCCGGGGCACCGGGGTGGGGCTCGTCCTCAACGACTCGCAGAACGACTACCTCGTGCAGGTCGACGGCGCGACCGTCGCCACCCTGGTCACGCCGGGCCGGACCACCTACTGGGTCCGTAACCTGGCCGACCGCGAGCACACCGTACGACTGGTCAAGCGCACCGAGAGCCCGTGGGCCGTCGGCGAGTTCGGCGGCCTCGTCCCCGCCGCCGGCGGGGCGATCCTGGCGAAGCCCGCCCCCCGCAGCCGGCAGATCGAGTTCATCGGTGACTCGTGGACCGCCGGCTACGGCAACATGTCGACCACCCGCGACTGTTCCGGCAACGGCGGGGTGACCCGCAACTCCAACGCCGACGTCACCTTCGGCGCCCTGACCGCGCAGAGCCTGAACGCCGACTACCAGCTCACCGCCTGGTCGGGGCTCGGCATGGTACGCAACTACAACGGTGGGGGCACCGACAACTTCCGCACCTACTACGAGACGGATCTCCAGGCCCTGTGGAACAGCACGGTGTGGCAGAAGCCGGCGACCTGGAAGCCGCAACTGGTGGTGGTCGGGCTGGGCATCAACGACTTCTCCACCGCCCTCAACCCCGGCGAACGGTGGGCCACCATCGACCAGCTCGCGGCCGACTTCCGCACCGCCTACCTGGCCTTCCTCGACAAGCTGCGCAGCCGGTACGGGCCCGACACGTTCATCGTGCTCACCTACCCCGACCTGTCCCCCACCACCGCGCTGGCCAGCTCCGTCCAGCAGATCGTGCAGACCCGCGCCAGCCGGGGCGACACCCGGATCCGGTCGCTCTACTACGACGACAACGCCCTGGGGCTCGACAAGCTCGGCTGCGACTGGCATCCCTCCCGCCGCGACGACCAGCTCATCGCCGGCGCGCTCACCCGGTTCGTCAACACCCTGCCGCTGACCTGGTGAACCGCTGACGCCGGGCAGGCCCCGATGTTCGAGCACCCCGCGCATCCCCCGGCCGGGCTGCGGACCGGCGCACCACGGACCCCCTCCGGAGGCGCACCGCCGACCACCCGTTAGTTGACATCATACGTCATACGGATTACGTTCGTAATCATCGATGAATGTGATCACCTGTCCCGCTCCGGTGGCCCCCACCGGCACGGCCGGGATCACCACCGGGGCCGCCGCCGCCGTCGGAGTCGGGCAGGCCGGTCGCGCCCCCACCACCACCCTGATGTCGAAGGAGTTCTCCTGATGTCGAGACACCGACTCGTGGCCGGCGTCGTCGCGGCAACGGCGACGCTCGCCCTCGCGCTGGGCGGCACCGCGATCACCACCGGGACCGGGCCCGTCGCCTTTGCCAAGGACGCCGCCCCGCTCGCGGCGACCGCCGGATGCGGCAAGACGCCGACGCTGACCAGCGGCACCCGGACCATCTCCAGCGGTGGCCAGAACCGCACCTTCATCCTGCGGATCCCCGACAACTACGACCGCAACCACCCCTACAAGCTGATCTTCGGCTTCCACTGGAACGGTGGCACCGCCAACGACGTCGACTCGGGCGGCACCAGCGGCTACCCCTGGTCCTACTACGGCATCCGCGCCCTGGCGAACAACAGCGCGATCTTCGTCGCCCCGCAGGGCATCGGCAACGGCTGGGCCAACACCGGCGACCGGGACCTGACCTTCGTCGACGACATGATGCGGCAGATCGAGTCCGCGCTGTGCGTCGAGACCACCCAGCGCTTCGCCATGGGGTTCAGCTACGGCGGCGGGATGAGCTACGCCATCGCCTGCGCCCGCGCCTCGGCCTTCCGCGCGGTCGCGGTCTACTCCGGCGGGCAGCTCAGCGGCTGCAACGGCGGCACCCAGCCGATCGCGTACATCGGCATCCACGGCCTGCGGGACAACGTGCTGCCCATCTCGACCGGGCGGTCGCTGCGCGACCGGTTCGTCCGCAACAACGGCTGCACCCCGCAGAACCCCCCGGAGCCGGCGCAGGGCAGCCTGACCCACACCGTCACCTACTACTCGGGCTGCCGGGCCGGCTACCCGGTCGCCTGGGCCCCGTTCGACGGCGGGCACGCCCCCAACGCCGTGGACGGCACCGCCGACGTGTACGCCCCCGGTGAGAAGTCCTGGACCCGGCCCGTGGTGTGGAACTTCTTCACCCAGTTCGACGGCACCACGCCACCCACCACCCCGCCGCCCACCACCACCCCGCCCGCGACCCCCACCACGCCCCCGGCGACCCCGACCACGCCCCCGCCCGGCGGTGCCGGATGCACCGCGACCGTGTCGGTCAACCAGTGGAACGGCGGCTTCACCGCCTCCCTGCGGGTGACCGCCGGGTCCGCCGGCACCACCGGCTGGACGGTCAGCACCACCCTGCCCGGCGGCGCGAGCGTCACCAACACCTGGAACGCCACCGCCAGCGGCAGCACCGGAACGGTCCGCTTCACCAACGTCAACTACAACGGCCAACTCGCCCCCGGCCAGGTCACCGAGTTCGGCTTCCAGGGCAACGGCAGCGGATCCGGGCTCACCCCCACCTGCACCGCCCGCTGACCGACCCGGCCACGGCCGGCTGGGTAAGACCGGCCGGGCACGGCCGGACAGGTCACCGCCGGGAGGGTCACGGACCCGGCGGGCGGCGGGGAAACCCGGCGGCCGGTGGGCGGGAGCGCATCCCGTCCACCGGCCGCGGCCCGCCGTCCCCGCCGCGACCAACGGTCGGCCGACGCGCCGGTCACTGTCACCCGATCCGCGAAATTCGTGGCGGCCGATCGGCGATCCCCCGGTCCGACCCGACTCCGGCTGCCATGATGGCGGACGTGGGAGCTGCGAAAACGAACACGCCTGCTGTCTCGCCGTTGACCGGTGAGCCGATCAAACGTGCCGATGCGGAACGGCTCGCGGGAGTGCTGAAGGCATTCGCCGACCCGGCCCGCCTACGACTGCTCAGTCTCATCCAGTCCGCCCCGCAGGGCGAGGCGTCCGTCACCGACCTCACCGCGCCGCTCGGGCTGTCCCAGCCGACGGTGAGCCACCACCTGCGGATCCTCACCGAGGCCGGGCTGATCGAACGCGAGAAGCGGGGGGTCTGGGCGTACTACCGCACGGTGCCGTCCACCATCGCCGCGATCGCCGACCTGTTGACCCCGCCCCGCAAACGGGCGACGAAGAAGACCCGCTGACCCGTCACCACCCGCTGAACGCCACCAGGAAGGCCACCCCCAGCCCGCCGAGCACCACCAGGTAACCGACGCCGATGAACAGGGCCCGCCGGTGCCGCAACGGCATCGGCAGGAAGCCGACGAGAGCGAGCAGCACCCCGAGCAGGGCACCCCCGGTGGGAGCGCCCAGCACCACGAGCTGACCGGCCGGCCCGCAGATCAGCAGGCCCTCGGTGCCCTCGGTGCCGCAGCCGTCGGCCGCCATCGGCAGGAACATCCCGACCAGCGCCACCGCCAGGGCGAGCACGACCAGGAGCAGCACCGCCACCACCGCGCCGACGGTGGCCGCCACGCCGCTGCGCCGGTTGACCGCCGGCACCGCCACCCCGCCCTGCGGACCACCCGTGACCACCATGCCCAGCCTCCCGCCCGGTACCCGTGACCGCCGGCGACCACGGTGGGCGGCGGCACGCCGTACCGCGTCGGGTCGAGGTGCGCTCCCCGGCCACCGGTCCGGCGCGAGAGCGAGCGTAGGCGACGCGACCCCGCCGGGAGGAGGACCGTCCGGCCGGTCTGCCGACCCCGAACGGCACCGGATCACGTCGTCCTCCCGGGTGCGCCACATTCATCATATGGGCCGGTCAAGCCGTCCGGATCGTCCCGGATGACGATTTTTGCCACCCCGTACCGGGCCTACTCTCGACCGGTCCGGGCTGCGGGGCCCGGCGCAGAGATCGGGGGGCCCGTGTCCGAGACGACCCGGCAGATCGCCATCGAACAGCAGGTGGTCGACCAGGTGTACGCCCGCCTGGAGGTCATGCGCGCGCAGGCCAGGCAGCTCGGCGAGGAGGGGCGTCGGCGGGCCGGCGGCGGGCCGGCCACCGGGCTGGTCGAGCGGGACGCCATGGTGCTGGGTGCCGCCACCCGGATGTCCGACCTCGACGGCCAGGAGGAGGGGATCGTCTTCGGCCGGCTCGACTACGACGACGACGAGACGTACCGCATCGGTCGGCTGGGGGTCCGCGACGCCGACCGGGAGCCCCTGGTGGTGGACTGGCGGGCCCCCGCCGCCGCACCGTTCTACCGGGCCACCCCCGGCGAACCGCTCGGGGTGACCCGTCGCCGCGTGATCACCTGCTCCGGACGTACCGTGGTCGGCCTCGACGACGAGGTGTTGTCGGCCACGCCCGTCGACGGGGTGGTCGGCGAGGGTGCCCTGCTCGCGTCGCTGACCCGGGAACGCGGCGCGCACATGCGCGACATCGTCTCGACCATCCAACGCGAGCAGGACGAGGCGATCCGCGCACCGACCCACGGTGTCACCCTGATCACCGGCGGTCCGGGCACCGGCAAGACGCAGGTGGCCCTGCACCGGGCGGCCTACCTGCTCTACCGCGACCGGGGCAGGTACGCCGACGGCCGGGTGCTGGTGGTCGGCCCGTCCACCGTGTTCACCGAGTACATCGGCCGGGTGCTGCCCGGCCTCGGCGAGGACAGCGTCCACCTGCGCGCCGTCGGCGAGCTGTTCGACGGTGTCGTGGCGACCCGGCGGGACCGCGCCGACGTGGCCCGCACCAAGGGTGACCTGCGGATGGTGCGGGTGCTGACCGACCTGGCCTGGGACACCCCGCCGAACGTGCCGAACCGGCTGTGGGGTCTCGACGCCGACGACCTGGCGCGGGCCCGCCGGGTGGTCCGCCGCCGGTGCGAGGCCGCCGGGATCACCCCCAACGCCGCCCGGCCGCAGGCCGCGACGGTGCTCGCGGAACTGCTGCCCGGCCGGGATATCCCCGACGCCTTCCTGACCGCCTGGTGGCCGACCCTGACCCCGCAGGACGTCCTGCCCGCCCAGCGGGGCGAGTGGTCGGTGGACGACGTCCCGCTGCTCGACGAGCTGGCCGAGATCCTGGGCCGACCGCCACAGGTCACCGAGGTCCGACCCGAGTGGCAGCGCCGGGAACTACGCAGCGGCATCCGGCTGGCGGAGACCTTCGTGCTGAGCCCGAGCCTCGCCGACGGGTGGCAGCTCTTCGCCCCCGGCCTGGCCACCCCGATGGCGCAGTCCGGGCAGTCGCTGGACAGCGGCCACTGGGGTGCCCAGCGCTGGGCGGCGGCGATCATCCTCCGGGAGGGTCACCAGGTGGTGGGCTGGGTCGACGGCGTCGACCCGTACGGCGAGGAGGGTTACGTTCCGGTGCTGGCCGAGCCGCTGCCGGTGGCCGAGGCCGAGGAGCCCGTCGCGGACGCCTACCAGCACGTCATCCTCGACGAGGCGCAGGACCTGTCGCCGATGGAGTGCCGGATGATCGCCCGCCGGGCCGAGTACGCCTCGATGACCATCGTGGGTGACCTCGGTCAGGCCACCCACCCGCTGGCCGCCGACTCGTGGCCGGAGCTGGTGCAGCGGCTCGGCAAGCGGACCGCCCGGACGCTGGACCTGCCCACCGGTTACCGGGTGCCCGAGGCCATCGCCGACTTCGCGGCCCGTGCCCTGCCGCCCGGCATCGCGCCGACCCGGTCGTTCCGGCCCGGCGGCAGCCTGGAGATCCGCCGGGTCGACGACCTGGCCACGGCCGTGGCCGGGGAGACCGGGACCGTCATCGCCCCCGACCACCTGGCCGAAGCCCTGCACGCGGTCCCGGTCAGCCAGGTCAAGGGCCTGGAGTACGACCGGGTGGTGCTCGTCGAACCCGCCGACATCGTCGCCGCCGAACCCCGGGGCATGAACCGGCTCTACGTCGCCCTGACCCGGGCCGTCGGGGAGCTGGTGATCCTGCACACCAAGCCGCTGCCGGAGCAGCTCACCCGCGACTGAGCCGCCCCCTGAGCAGCCGGCTGTTCAGCCGGCCCGACGGGGCGGGACGCCGAGCGCGGCGCACGCCTGCTCGTACATCCGGACCACCTCGCGGCGGATCTCGGCCCGCTCGGTGAGCCGCCGGGCGAACGGCACCCGCACCGGCACCTCGATGTCGTCGAGGGTGACGGCGAAGTCCATCCCGTCGGCGTCGAGCCCGGTCACCCGGGCCCGGGTGGCGTCCGGGCAGCCGCCGAGGGTCCGGCAGATCAGCAGCGAGTCGGCGGCGTGGTCGTCGTTCATGTGGCGGCTGACCGCCGCCACCGTGTCCGCGTCGAACGGTTGCCCGGTCACGCGACCGCCTCCGTGATCTGCGGGCCGTCCGGCACGTGCCGGGCCAGGGCGGCGAACACCGCCGTGTTGTGCCGGTACGCCACCAGCACCTCGTCGAGCAGCGCCGCCTCGTCGGCCGGGCTCAACGCCAGTGCGTCCAACCGGGCCCGGTACGCCTCCTTGTACGCCTTCGGCCGGGTGATCCGGTCGAAGGCGTAGAAGGCCACCCCGGACCCGTCGGTCAGGCCGTACCGCCGGGCCACCGCCCGCCCGATGTACAGCCCGCCGGAGAGGTCACCCAGGTAGCGGGTGTAGTGGTGGGCGATGAACCGCACCGGGGAGGTGCCGGCCACGGCCCGGATCCGGTCGACGTAGGCCACCGTGGCCGGGTGCGGTGCGGTGCGCAGCGCCCAGTCCGGCCCGGCCAGCTCGGTGAGGTCCGCCTCCAGGGCGGGCAGCCGGGTCAACGCGTCGTCGACGAAACCCCCGGCGACCGGGTCCGCCCGCATCGCCTCGGCGGCCGACTCCAACGCCTGGTAGAGGGCATGGTGCTGGACCACCAGGTCGAGGTACCCGGCGAGGTCCAGCTCACCGGCGACCAGGGCGGTGACGTACTGCTGGCCCTCGGCGGCGGCGTGGGCGCCCTGGGTGGCGGCCCGCAACCGGGCCGAGAACGGCAGGGGTGGGGTGTCCATCTATTCCTCCGTGACGCAGGTGTTCCGGGCCGGGCCCCGACGGCGGGGCACGACCAGCGGCAGGCGGGTGTCGGGGTGCGGCACGACCTCGATGTCGTGCCGGTAGACCTCGCTGAGCAGGGGCGCGGTCAGCACCGTGTCGGGCGGGCCGGCGGCCCGGACCCGCCCGTCGGCGAGCAGGGTGACCCGGTCGGCGTACGCGCCGGCCAGGGCGAGATCGTGCAGCACCACCACGACGGCGTCCCCGGCGGCGGCACGGTCCCGGGCGATCCGCATGACCAGCTCCTGGTGGTGCAGGTCGAGGGCGGCGGTCGGTTCGTCGAGCAGCAGCACCCCGGCCCGCTGGGCCAGCACCCGGGCCAGCGCGGCGCGGGCCTGCTCGCCACCGGACAGTGACGGGAAGGGCCGGGCGGCGAACCGGATCACGTCGCAGCGGCGCATCGTCTCGGCCACCACCGCGTCGTCGTGGGCCTCCTCGGGTCGGCCGGCCCAGGGTGCCCGGCCCATCCGGACCACCTCGGCCACGGCGAACGGGAAGCTCAGGGTGCTGCGCTGGGTCAGCACCGCGCGGCGCATCGCCAGTTCCACCGCCGACCACTGCGCCAGCGGCCGGCCGTCGACCTCGACGGTGCCGGCGGCGAGCGGCAGGTCACCGCTGACGGCGGCCAGCAGGGTGGACTTGCCGGCGCCGTTCGGGCCGACCAGGGCGTGCAGTTCACCGGCGCGGATGGCGAGGTCGACCCGGTCGAGCACCGGTCGGCCGGCCCGCTCGACCCGTACCCCGGTGGCCCGGACCCGGGTGGAGCCCGGCGTCGTGGGGGCCGGCACCCGGGGCGTCGACCGGCGGCCGAGCAGCCGCAGCGGCCCCCGACGCCGGCGTTCCCGTACGCTCACCACGCCCTCCCACCGCGCGTGCCCGCCGGCTGCCCGCTCACGCCCAGCCTCCCGCGCGGTCGCGGGTGCGGCGCAGCAGCCAGAAGAAGGCGGGTCCACCCACGACGGCGGAGAGCACCCCCAACGGTAGTTCCTGATAGTCCACGAGGGTACGGGCGGCGAGGTCGGCGGCGACGACCACGATCGCACCGCCGAGCGCGCTGGCCGGCAGCAGCAGCCGGTGCCCGGGGCCGGCGACCATCCGCACCAGGTGGGGCACGACCAGGCCGACGAAGCTGATGATGCCGGTGAAGGCGACCGCCGCCGCGCCGAGCAGCGCGGTGACCACGATCATCCGGACCCGCAGCCGTTCCACGTCGACCCCGAGGTGCCGGGCGGACTTCTCGCCCAGGGCCAGCAGGTCCAGCCGGCGGGCGTCGACGAGGGTGGCGAGCAGCCCGACCGCGAGGCACGGCGCAGCCAGCGAGACCGCCGACCAGTTGGCCTGGGCCAGGCTGCCCAGGTTCCAGAAGGCGATGGCCTGCACCCCCGACTCGTCGGCGACGAACATCAGCAGCCCGATGGCGGCCCCGGCGACGGCGTTGACCGCGACGCCGGTGAGGACCAGGGTGACCACCTCGGTCCGGCCGCCGGAGCGGGCCAGCAGGTAGACCAGCCAGGTGGTGGCGAGGCCACCGGCGAACGCGGCGGCGGGCACCGTCCAACCGCCGAGCACGGTGACGCCGGTGACGATGGCCAGCGCCGCGCCGACCGCCGCGCCGGCCGAGACACCGATGACGCCCGGCTCGGCCAGCGGGTTGCCGAACACCCCCTGCATGACCGCACCGGCGCAGCCGAGCGCCGCGCCGACGACGGCGGCGAGCGCGACCCGGGGGAAGCGGACCAGCCACAGTGCGCTCTCACCGTGCACGGCGGCGGGCCGGGGGCCGAGGTCCAGGCCGAGGCGGTGCAGCACCGAGCCGAGCACCTCCGCCGGGGCGACGGCCACCTGCCCCCGGCCGGCGGCGACCAGCGCGACCAGCAGCAGACCGGCGGTGAGCCCGGTGAGCAGGACCGGGCCGCGCCGGACCCGACGGCGGGGGCGGCCGGTCCCGGTGTCGCCGGTGGCCGGGCGGGTGCCGGTGACGGTCATCGCGGGCCCCGGCAGTGCAACGCGTCGGCCAGCGCCCGGACCACCTGCCCGGAGCGGGTGCCGAAGGTGAGCAGGACGCCGTCGTCCATGTCGACGACCCGGCGGGCGGCCCCGGCCGGGGTCTGCCCCACCCCGGGGAGCCTGAGCAGGCCGTCGACGCCGCCGACGGACTCCAGTCCCCCGCTCATCACCAGGATCACGTCCGGGGCGGCGTTGATCAGGCCCTCGCTGGTCAGCGGGCGGAACTTCGCCAGGCCGATCGCGCTGCCGGCATCCACTCCCCCGGCGGCCTCGATCATCGCGTCGCTGCCGGCGCCCCGCCCGCCGATCAGGTAGACCCCGGCGGTACCGCGCAGGTAGAGGAAGGCGACCCGGGGGGCGGCGTCGGCGGGCACACCGGCGCGGGCGACGGCGATGTCGGCCTCGATCCGGGTGACCAGCCGGTCGCCGGCCGCGCCGACGCCGAGCGCCGCCGCGACGGCCCGTACGTGCCCGGGGACGGCGTCGAGGGTCTGTTCGGCGGCGACCAGGACCACCGGGATGCCGGCGGCGCGTAGCTGCCGCAGCGTCTCGGGGGGACCGAGGCGGGCGTCGGCGCGGCTCCCCGGGGGGGCGAGCGCGCCCACCGCCTCGGCGGACAGGTCGTGCCCGGCCGGGGTGACCACCGGCAGGTGGGCGGCGGCGGGGTAGGTGGTCGAGGTGTCCCGGCCGACGACGTTGCCGCCGAGGCCGAGGCTGAACACGATCTCGGCGATCGACCCGTAGAGGTTGACCGGCAGGATGCGGGTGGCGTCGGTGACCGTGGTGACGACGCCGTCGGTGGAGGTGACGGTGGCCGGCAGGGCCGGGGCCGGCGGCGGGGTCAGCGGGGTGACGTCGGCGTCGCCCACGGTGGCGGTGACCGGGCCGCAGGAGGCAGGTGTGCCCGGCCGGGCCTCGGCGGCCGGGTCGGTGCAGCCGGCCAGCGCCCCGGCGAGCAGCACCAGGACGAGCGGCAGTGCGCGCCGGGTCACGCCGTGGCCCGGCGTCGACGACGCCGACGCAGGCCGGCGAGCAGGGCCATGCCGAGCAGAGGAACGACCAGCGCCACGAGCCACCAGCGGCCGCTGTCGGAGGCGGCGCTGACCCGGGTCACCTGCGCCTGCTCGCCGGCGTGGGGCGGGGCCCCCCCCCCCCCCCCGCCACCCCGGGCGGCGGGGGGGCCCGCCGGGGGGGGCCCC
>NZ_JBMDWU010000261.1:0-38432 GCF_048594385.1 Micromonospora sp.
TGGTCTCCGCCGCCGGGGTGGCGGTGGTGGTCGGCTCCGCGGCGCTGCTCGGGCCGGCCCTCGCCGGCCGGATCGACGACCGGCCGGTCGACCCGCGCCGCTACGTGCCGCCACCCCGGGTGGAGTCGCTGGACGAGAACCCGCTGATCCGGATCTCCGGCTGGGCGTTGGAACCGCAGCAGAAGCTGCTGGACGTGTCGACCCGGACCCCGGGCGACGGGCCGACCACGATCCGGCTGGCCGTGCTCAGCGACTACGACGGGGTGACCTGGCGGGTCGGGGCGACCTACCGCACCGCCGGTCGGGTCCTGCCCGGCGGCGACCCGGTCGCGTCGGACACCGTCCGGCAGGAGATCACCGTGGCCGGGTTGACCGGCCGGCTGCTGCCCGCGGTGGCCACCCCCCGCACCGTCGACGGGGCCCGGGTGGCGTACGACCCGCAGAGCCGCACGTTGATCCGGCCGGAGGGGCTGACCCCCGGGCTGACGTACACGGTCACCTCGGCGCGGGAACGGCTGGACGCGAACCTGCTCGCCACCGCCGACGTACCGGCCGGGGCGCAGGTGGCCCGGGTGCTGCGGGTGCCCGACGGGACACCGGAACGGCTACGCCGGCTCGCCACCCACCTGGCCGAGGAGAACGGCGCCCCGTACGCGCGGGCGGCGGCGGTGGAGCAGTTCCTCGCCGAGCACTACCGGCTGGTGGCGGACGCGCCGAGCGGGCACGCGTACCCGAATCTGGAGTTCTTCCTGTTCGGGCCGCGCGGTGGCGGCGGCCAGCGGGGCACCTCGGAGCAGTTCGCCGCCGCCTTCGCGGTGCTGGGCCGGTTGACCGGCCTGCCGACCCGGGTGGTGGTGGGGTTCACCGCCCGGGGTGACGGGCCGGTGCGGGCCGCCGACGCGTACGCCTGGCCGGAGGTGCTCTTCGCCGGGGTGGGGTGGGTGCCGTTCGATCCCCGGCCCCGCCCGGACACCGCGCCCCGGCCGGTGGAGGACGACTTCCGGCCGGCCCCGCCGAGCCCGCCGCCGTCGGAGGTGCCCGAGCCGACCGGAACCCCGTCGGCCACCCCGCCGGCGGTAGCCGCACCGGGCCGGACCACCACCGGGGAGCGCGGCGGGCGGACGCCGTTACTGCTGGGTGCCGGTGCCGGCGGGTTGCTGCTGCCCGGGGTGGCCCTCGGGGTGCTGGCCTGGCGTCGTCGGGCGCAGACCCGCGCCCGGTTGGGCCGGGGCGACCGGGGGACCCGGGTCGGCGGCGCGTGGCGGCACACCACCGACGCGCTGCGGCTGTCGGGACGGCCGGTCGGCGGGGACCTGTCCGCCACCGAGGTCGCCGACCGGGCCGGGCACGCCCTCGCCGAGGACACCGCCCGCGCCGGGGGTTCCCCTCCCGTCCCGGACACCGCCCGCGCCGGGGACCCGGGGCTGACCGAGTTGGCCGGGCTGCTCAACCAGGCGGCCTTCGCCCCGGGCACGCTGACCGACGCCCAGGCCGACCGGGCCGGGGACATCGCCGTGGCCTACGCGACGGCGCTGCGGGCGGCCCGCCCCGGCTGGCGGCGGCTGCTCTGGTCTGTCCATCCCGGCCCGCTGCGCTGGCCCCGCTGACCGGCCCCCGGCGCGGATCCGGAGCACTGTGGAGTGCCGGGACGGGGCCGGTCACGCGGGGGGTGGACCGGCGGCGCGTAGTCGGCGGACCAGTTTGCGCAGGCCGGCCTGCCCGCCGTCCGGGTCCTCGGCGCGGCGCAGCGCGTACCCGGCGACCTCGGGGTGGGGCAGGATGAGGAAACGCTCCTCGGCGAGCCCGGCGACCGCGGCGTCGGCGACCTGGTCGCCGGTGAGCACCGGGCCGGAGGCGGCGATCACCCGGGCGGCCAGGTGGCCGGTGGCCAGCCCGTCGGCGAGCATCGGGGTGTCCACCCCCTGCGGGCACAGCGCGCTGACCCGGATGCCCTGGTCCCGGTAGGTGATCGCCAGCCACTCGGCCAGCCCGACCGCCGCGTGTTTGGTGGCGGTGTACGGGGCGTCGCCGACCGCGGTGAGCACCCCGGCCGCCGAGCAGGTGTGCATCAGGTGGCCGCCGCCCCGGGCCAGCATGCCGGGCAGCACGGCGCGGGCGGCGTACACGTGGGCGAGCACGTTGACCCGCCAGGCACGGTCCCAGTCGGCGTCGGGGGCGTCGATGCCGGAGCCGGTGGCCACCCCCGCGTTGGCGCAGAACAGGTCGATCCGGCCGTACCGTCGCTCGGTGTCGGCGACCAGGTCGCGGACCTGGCCCTCGTCGGCGGCGTCGACGGCGACCCCCCGGGCGACCGGGCCGACCGACTCGGCGACGGCGGCGGTCGCGTGGGCGTCGAGATCGGCCAGGACGACAGCGGCGGCCCCCTCGGCGGCGAACCGGCGGGCCAGTGCGGACCCGATGCCACCGGCTCCCCCGGTGATCACCACCACCCGGTCGGTCAGGTTCATCTCAGCCCCGCTCCGCCGGCCGTCCGGCGTCCACCGCCGACGGCGGGCCCAGCCGGCTGATCAGCTCACCCAGGGCGGCGGCCCCACCGGCGGTCACCTCCGGGGTGGGCAGCAGGGCCAGCACCGGCACGTCCACGCCCGCGTCGGCGTAGCGGCGGACCTGGTCGCGGCAGTGCTCGGGCGAGCCGTGCAGGATCAGCGCGTCGACCACCTCGTCGGGCACGGCCGCGGCGGCGGCCCGCCGGTCACCTGCCGCCCAGGCCGCCCAGACCGGGCCGAGCACGTCCTCCCGCCCCAGCCAGCGGTGGAACTCGGCGTACGCGGGGACGGTGAGGTAGCTGGTGATCAGCCGCCGGCCGAGGGTGCGGGCGTAGCCGGCGTCCTCGGTGGGGCAGACGAAGATCCGGGCGACCACCTCGAAGCCGGGGCCGCGTCCGGTCAGCTCGGCGAGGGCCTGCGCGACGTCGTCGGCGGCCAGCCAGTTGAGGATCACCCCGTCGGCCTCGGCGGCGGCCAGCCGCAGCATCCCCGGGCGCAGGGCGGCCAGCAGCACCGGTGGTGGGCTGGTCGGCGGGCGTTCCAGGGTGAACCGGCGCACCCGGAACGTGTCGAACGCCCCGTCGACCGTCTCGCCCCGCAGCGCCGGCCTGAGGAACCGCAGCAGGTCGCGGGTGCGCCGGAACGGCTCGGTGTACGGCACGCCGTTCCAGTCCCCCACCACCACCGGGGACGACGCGCCGATGCCGAGGGCGAACCGGCCCGGGGCGGCCTCGGCCAGCGCCGCCGCGCTCATCGCCAGCAGGCCCGGCCCCCGGGTGAAGACGGGGGTGATCGCGGTGCCCAGCCGCAGGCCGGGTTGCCAGGCGGCGGCCAGCGCCAGCGGGGTGAACGCGTCGGTGCCGTTGACCTCCGACGACCACAGGTCGGTGAAACCCGCCTCCGCCAGGGCCGCGTAGCCGGCGGCGTGCTCGGCGAGCGGGACGCCGGTCAGCGGCACGGTGAAGCCCCATCGGTTCGTCATCCGGTCGATCGTGCCCGCTCGCCCCGGCCGGAACAAGGCCGGAACCGGGGTGGATTCGGCGATACCCGCCGCCGGTGCCGCCCGGGATGTTACGAACCCCTGGTGGGCCGGGCCGACGGCGACTGCCGACGAGCATGACGGGCGGCGACGGGGCCGCCCCGCTGCGGCGTACCGGAACGGCCCAGCGGGCCACGTTCCTGGAACTCTTCTTCGACCTGGTGTACGTCTTCGCGCTCACCCGGATCTCGTTCCGTGCCTTCGAGGACCTGGCCCTGGAACCCGGCGGCACCACCGGCTGGTCCCCGGTCACCGGGGGCGTCAAGACGCTGCTGCTGCTGCTCGCGCTCTGGGCCGTCTGGCAGGGCACCGCGTGGACGACCAGCCGGTACGACCCGCACCACAGCTGGCTCCAGCTCGTGGTGATCACCGCCCTGGTCGGCAGCATGGTGATGGGGGTGGCGATTCCCCGCGCATTCACCTCCACCGGCCTGGCGTTCGCGGTGGCGTACGTGGTGACGCAGGTGTCCCGCCCGGGTCTGCTGCTGCTGGCCCTCGGCAGCCACGAGTACCGGCGGCTCAAGCTGCGCATGCTGATCACCTTCGGCGCGACCGGGGTGCTCTGGCTGACCGGGGCGTTCCTGTCGCCCACCCCCCGGGGGCTGCTCTGGGCGTTGGCGCTGGTCGTGGAGTACCTGGCCGCCCGGTTCGGGTGGCCGGTGCCGGGGCTGGGCCGGTCGAGGGCGAGCCGCTGGGACGTCGCCGGGGAGCACCTGGCCGAGCGGTACCAGCAGTTCTTCCTGGTCGCGTTGGGCGAGACGATCCTGGTGGGCGGGCTGGCGTACAGCACGGGCCCGTTCGATCCGGCCCGGACCGGCGCGTTCGCGGTGGCGCTGGTGACCTCGGTGCTGCTGTGGCGGATCTACGTGCAGCGGGCCGGGCAGGTGCTCGCCGAGGCGGTGGTGCGGTCCCGGCACCCGTCGGACACCGGCCGCTCGGCGGCGGACACCCACCTGGCGATGGTGGTGGGGCTGGTCGGCACGGCGATCGGGTACGAGCTGACCATCGAGCATCCGCTCACCTCCCCGGAGGCGGCGTGGGTGGTGCTGCTGGTGGGCGGTCCGGTGCTGTTCCTGCTCGCCCGCGCCCGCTTCGAGTACGAGGTCTTCGGCCGGGTGTCGCCGTCGCGGTGGCTCGCGGCGGCGCTGCTGGTCGTGCTCTTCCCGCTGCTGCTGCACGTGGTGCCGCTGGTCTCCGCCACGGTGGCCGCGCTGGTGCTCGGCGGGGTCGCCGCAGCCGACGCCCGCCGGGCCCGGGGTCACCCCCCGGAACCGGCCACCCCACCCCTCTAACCCCCGCCCCACCCACCCGCCCCCGTGCTCAGCCCGCCCACCTGACTCCGGTGATCAAGAGGTCTGCGTCAAGTCTGATCATCAAGCTGACGCGAACCTCTTGATCACCGCGCGCAAACCTCTTGATCACCGGGCGCGACGGGGGTGGGGTTGGGGGTGGGGGTCAGCGCTGGGCGGTGAGGGACAGGTGGGGCCAGGGGTGCGCGGTGATGATCCGCTGCTCGGCGGGAGTGAGCGGGGCGCGGCCGGTGGTCTTGCGGACCAGGGTGAGGCGGTCCCAGCCGAGCCCGTCCGGAACCGGTCGTCCCCCGGTGAACAGGTCGGCGACGACCCGCGCGGCGGCGGGGGTGAGCCACGGCCCGCGGTGCAGCGCCACCGCCAGGTCGAGCCCGTGCACGCCGACCTCCACCACGCGGGTCACCAGGAACTCGTGCACCGTCATCGGGTCACCGTGGCGGGTGCGGACGACCCGGTCAGCCGGCTGCGTCCGCACCGCCGCGTCGGTCGCCCGCCAGGCGGCGGTGAAGGCCGCCGCGGTCGCCGCCGCCTCCGTGGACCCGGTCGGGGTGGCAGGACCGCGGGCCGCCCGCCGGGCGTCGGCGATCCGGTCGGCGTCGACCTGCGGGGTGAACTTCGCCGGGCCGAAGTAGCCGGCGGCGTCCACCTCGGCGCGCGGCGGCGCGGGCGCGGCGAGCATGTCGACCAGGCGTCCGGCACCCGTGCGGACGTGGGCGACGAGGTCCCGGACCGCCCAGGGCGGGCACGGGGTGGGCCGGTCCAGGTCCGCGTCGGTCAGCGTGGCCAGGACCACCGCCAGCCGGACGCACTCGGCACGGAACGCCGTACCGGCCAGGGGCACCAGGTGCCGACCCCGGCCTCCGGTCAGCCCTTCCAACGGGGCACCAGGCGGTGCACGGACAGCAGCACCAGCGCCGCCACCACCCCCATGGTGCCGGCGATCCCGGCGGCGCTGCCGGCGTACCCGATGAACAGGGTGCGGCGGGTAAGCTCGTCCACCGGCGTCTGCTGCTGGTCGAGCAGGCCGGACAGGGCCAACCCGCAGCCGAGGACGGCGAGCAGGCCTCCGATGCCGAGCACACTGGCGGCCACCTTGTGGGCGTCGTCGGGAGCGACCTGCGCCTGCTCGTGCTGGAACACCAGCAGCAGCAGGCCGGCCAGCGTCGCCCAGACCCCGACGACCAGGAAGGCGGCGACCGCGTCGCTGGGCCGGTGCCAGCCGGCGGAGAGGGTGGCCACCCCGGCGACCGCGGCGTACGCGGCGCCGAGGAACGCCCCGAGCACGCGCACCTTCGCCGGCAGCACCAGGATCAGCGCCAGCGCCACCGAGGCGGCGATGGTGGTGTGTCCACTGGGCAGGCTGTTGCCGACCGCGTCGCGTTGCGGGTCGATGCCGAGCGCGGGCCGGTCGATGACGTACTTGAGCACCTGGGTGGTGACGTTCGCCCCGGCGATCAACAGGGTGGCCGAGATGGCGAGCGCCTTGCGGCCCCGGATCAGGGCGATGAAGAAGATCACCACCATGGCCGCCAGCAGGGAGACCACCGACATGGCGTTGAGGATCCGGTTGACCAGACCGTCGATGCGGTCCTGGCCGATCCGGTTGCCGGTCAACGCGACGGTGTCGAGCCACTGCCCGGTCCCGGTGTGCACGGCGAACCGCCACACCAGCAGAAAGGCCGCCGTCTGGGCCAATGCCAGCACGACCAACCAGACCGCGGTCCAACCCCTTGCCGTCGCACGCACCCGCACACCGTAGCGGCACGCGCGGCACGTCGCGCGTGGGCCCACCGGGACGGTCCGGATACCTTGACACGGGACCACGGGAGGTGACGGTGACCGGCACACCACAACACGGACGACCGACCCGGCAGCCGCCGGACGGCACCCCGCCGACACCGCACGGGCCGGCCCCGCAGCCAGCGCCCGGGCAGCCCGCAGACGCCAGGCCACCGGACCAGGTGGAGTCGTTGGCCGGTCTGCTCGGTGGGCGCGGTGGCGCGATCGACGCGACCCTGCCGCCGGTGGCGTTCACCGTCGGCTGGCTGGCGACCGGACGGTCGGTCGTCGGCGGGGTGGCGGTGGCGGTGCTGGCCGGCACGGCGGTGGCGCTGTGGCGGTGGCGGCGCGGGGACCGCCCCCGGGCGGTGCTGATCGGGCTGCTGGCCGTGTGCCTGGCCGCCGTGGTGGCGCTGCGCACCGGCCGGGCGGCCGACTTCTTCGCGGTGCAGGTCTTCTCGAACCTCGCCAGCGCGCTGGTCTGGGTGGTGAGCATCGTGGTACGCCGGCCGCTGCTCGGCGTGGTCGTCGGGGCGGCGCTGCGGCAGCGGGGGCGGTGGCGGCGCGACCCGGCGCTGTTGCGGGCGTACGGGCGGGGCAGCTGGGTGTGGGCGGCCACCTACGTGCTGCGGGTGGCGGTGTTCCTGCCGCTGTGGCTGGGCGGGCAGGTGGTCGCGTTGACCGTGGCCCGGGTGGCGTTGACCTGGCCGCTGGTGGCGGCGGCGCTGACGGTGAGCTGGGTGGTGATCCGCCGGTCGCTGCCGGCCGGTCATCCGGGGCTGCGGCACCCGGTGCAACCCGGGTGAGCCGGGACCGCCCGTTGCCGACGTGGGGTGCGGGGCGCCGGGGGCACAGACGTTGAAGGAGAGGCCGCCACGGGGGGAGCGGCCTCTCCGATCAACACGGTACTCCGTCATAGGGCGTCGCGTTATCCCGCGCGCGCTCTTTTTTCACCGCTTTCCCGCCGGGGCGGGAAGGGGGGATGGCGGGGTGGGCCGGCCGCTCCGCTGCGTCGGCCGGACGGTCGACCCACCCCCGGCCTGACCGTGGGAATCAGGCCGCCCGCCGACCGGGCTGTCCGCTCCCCCGGGCCCGGTCGGCCTCCGGGTGGGTGGCGCCGCGCCACCCACCCGGCAGGGTCAACTCACCCGTTCGGGAAGAGCATCCCGTAGTCCGCGTACGCCATGGCGATGTCGGACTGGGCCCAGAACCGGTGGTAGTTGAAGGTCGGCTCGGGGCCGCCCTTGAGGTACGCGTCGACCTTCGGCCAGTCCGGGTCGTTCTTGTAGAACGACCGGATGTCCAGGAAGCTCTTGCCGGCGGCGATGGTGTCACCGTTCGGCATCTTCCCGGTCCAGCCCGGCGGCACGTAGAGGCCCTGGCCGTCGGCGGCGTTGTAGACGTCGTCGAACCGCTTGTAGTCGCCGCGGGTCTCGGTCGTCGACACACCCTTGCTGTCGCTGGCCGCCGAGAGCGCGTCCAGCAGACCCTTGGCGGTGGTCTTCGCCTGCGTGTTGCCGGACTTGGCCGCGTACGCGATCAGGGTCCGGGCGAGGGAGCCGGTGACGCCGACGTCCTGGCCCGTGGAGCTGACCTCGACGTGCAGGCCGGTGTTGGACGCCGGGCTGCTCGGGTTCCAGTTGGCGGGCTGGCCCGTCCACTTCAGCTCGGACGGAACCGCCCAGTTGGTGCCCAGCTTGGTGTTGGCGATCGCCCACGGCACCCACTTGTCGAGCAGCGCCTTGGCCTTGGTGTTGCCGGTCTCCAGGTACAGCTCGGCGATGCGCTGCATCGACCAGACCTGCATGCCGAACCACTGGTTCGACGGCGGGTCGTTGTAGACCGGGTCGACGTCGTAGTACATGCCGTAGAAGGTGGCGGTGCCGGCCGGCGGCTGGGCGTAGCTACCGTCCCAGCTGTTGGTGGCGCCACCGGCGATGCCGCCCTCGGCGGACTGGAGCCAGGTGTAGAACTCCAGCTGCCGGTCGAGGCTCTTCTGCCAGTCGCCGACCGCGGTCGGGGACTTCGGCTTGAGCTCGTTCACGTTGGTCATCGCCCAGGCCGCGAACGGGTTCTGGTAACCGAAGTGGCTGTGGCTGGAACCGATCCGCCAGGACCAGCCCGCGCTGGCGTCGTACGCGCCGCCCCAGGCGTAGTACCAGGACAGCAGGTAGTGCGCCGAGTCCTTGCCGGTGCCGGCGGGGCAGGTGCTGGCCCCGACGCAGTTGCCGATCTTCTTGAAGTACTTGTCGTACATCGCGTACCGCAGGTAGTCGCCCATCTTGGCGGCCTTGGCCACGGTGGCCGCGACGTCGGCCTGCTTGCCCTGCGCCTTGGCCCAGGTCAGCGCCCAGTACGCGGCCTGCACTGCGCGGGCGTCGGCGTCCGGGGCGTTGGTGTACTTCCACTGCTTGGCCGGGGCACCCGAGTCCTTGACGAACAGGTCGAGGTAGCCGTACTGGCCGCCGTGCTTGAAGGTGTCGCAGGACGGCTGCGGGATGGTCTCCCACACCGACTCCTGCGTGCCGCGCTGGAAGGTGTTGATGTACGCCGGCTTGGTGGTGCCGTCACCGCAGCGGCCGAAGCCGTAGGTGTTGTCGACGTCCATCAGCCAGTGCATGCCGTAGATGTCGCCGGTGCCGTAGGTGGACTGCAGCTCCGAGCGCAGCGGGTCCTGGCCGACCGGGACGCTGGCGTTCAGCGCCGACGGGTACTGGCTGGGCAGGTTGTACTCGGCGGCGTACTGCGGGGTGCCGGCGACGCCTGCGGTGGGCTGGTCGGCGTGCGACGGGATGATGTACTTCTCCATCACCGTCCAGGCGTTGTTGAACGGCGCCCAGTTCTGGGTCACCCGGCCGTAGTAGGCCTCCAGCCACAGCCAGTAGCTGAACGCCTCGGAGGTGGTCTCGTGGCCGTGGTCGGGCGCCTCGACGATCAGCGTCTCGATCGAGTGGTACGGCACGCCCTCGGGGCTGAAGTAGCCCGAGTTCTTGATCTTGCCGTACTGGTCGAGGAACTTCGCGACGTAGGCGTTGTCGCCACCGGGGGTGTCGTTGTCGATCTCGGTGGCGGTGACCACCACCGAGGAGACCCCGGTGCCGGCCGCGGTGATGGTGGCGGTGCCACCGGCGGTGTCGGTGTCCTCCGCCGCGGCGACCGTGACGGTGGCCCCGGTGCTCCAGTTGCTCGGGGTCAGCGTGACGCTGGCCGGCGAGACCGTGATGTCGGTGTCACCGGCACGGGTGAGGGTGACCGGCACGTTGCCCGAGGGCGCGGCGCTGAGCTTGAGGTTGAAGGTGCTGCTGCCACCCTCGTTGACGCTCACCGCGGAGGGCGTGGCGACCAGCGCCGGGCCGGTGGCGGGGCTGACGGTGAACGACTTCTCCGCCACGCCGATGCCGTTGGCGTTGTCGTACGCCTTGGCCTGGACCGTGTAGCTGCCGGCCGGCAGCGAGGTCAGCGTGTACGCGTACGGCGCGGAGGTGTCGGTGTTGACCAGCAGGCCGTTGCGGTAGAACTCGACCTTGCTGATCGTCCCGTCCGGGTCGCTGGCGGTGGCGGTCAGCGGCACGTCGGCCGGCGCGGTGAACGGCCCGGTGGGCACGCCGAGGGAGACCGTCGGCGGCTGGTTGGCCGGGGTGCCGTTGCACGGGGTGCCGTTGAGGGTGAACGACGTCGGCTTCGGGTTGCTGCCCGAGTAGGAGCCGTTGAACCCGATGGTGGTGGAGCCGCCGGTCGCGATGTTGCCGTTGTAGGACTCGTTGGTCGCGGTGACCTCGCTGCCGCTCTGGCTCCACTTCGCCGACCAGCCCTGGGTGACCCGCTGGCTGCTGTTCGGGAAGGTCCACTTGAGCGACCAGCTGCTGAGCGCGTCGCCCAGGTTCTTGATGGTGACGTTCGCGGTGAAGCCGCTGCCCCAGTCGTTGGTGGCGTAGACCACGTCGCAGGCCGGCGCGGCCTGGGCCGCGCTGGCCGGCAGGCCCACCCCGCCGATGGCGAGTGCGGTGGCGGCGAGCATCGCCGTGCGGCGACGTCTTGCCATGAGTCTCATGTGCGCGGTGTCTCCTCGGACCGGGCCGGGGCTGCGGGCCCCGGCGGGGGCACCTCCACGCGCTGCTACAGGGGTGCGCGGGGGGACGGAGGTGCCGGAATGGTGGTCGGTCCGGCCGGTGGGCCGGGGCAGGGACGGGGTACGGCTCAGGCCGTCGTGCCGTTCCTTCGGGTGCCGTCCGGGAGACCCGGATGCCCTCGGCGACCCATCACTCGCGCGTGTCTGGCTCCGCTGCGTTGATTCGACAGTGTGCCATGGAAGCGCTCCCACGACAACTACCTCTGTCGAAACGCAGGTCGATGTTTCGATCTCGTTTAGGGGCTTTCACAAAGCCGTGACGGGCGTTACAGTCGCAGCATCGCCGATGGGAGCGCTTCCATCGACGGAGATGCAACAAGTGAAGGTCACAACCGTGGTCGCCCGACCACGGGGTTCAGCCCGAACGGCTGACGACGGGCCAGCCCGGACACCGTCGCCAGCCAACACCCCACCATCACGGAGGGAGGTGGAACCAGAGCCACTCGCGTGGCCCGGCTCCCGCGCGACACGCACGGCCGGACGCCAATTCGAGCGTGCGTGTGTGCAACACAGGTGGGGACGGGGGTTGCCCTCCCCCGTCCCCACACTAAACCCCCGTACTCGACGGGAAAAGAGGCCGACGGGTCAGGCGTGCGCGCCGCCCGGCCGGCCTCGATCGCTATCTGCCCCTCGACAGATCGGCCGACCGTCCCTCGACGGCGCCCGTCACACTCGCCATTCCCCATCCCGGCCGCCCACGCGCGGCCCTCTAGGCTGGCGGTCCGCCCCGAGGCGGCCGGGCCGTCGTACGCCCGCGCTGGGAGCGCTCCCGGCCGTCGGGGTGGCCCGCACCCTGAGGAGAAACATCCATGTCGATACTCACCCGGCGACGCCTGCTGCGCCGCGCCGCGCTCTCCGCCACCGCCACCGCCGGCGCCGGGCTCTCCGCCGCCACTGGCGCCGGCCTGGCCGCGGCCACCGGCGTGCTGGCCGCCGGCTGCGACGCGCCGAAGGGTGGCGACCCGACCGCCGACCCCACCGCGGAACGGGTGCGTTTCCCCCACGACTTCGGCTGGGGCGCCGCCACCTCGGCGTACCAGATCGAGGGCGCCGCCAAGGAGGACGGCCGGGGCGAATCGGTCTGGGACACCTTCAGCCACACCCCCGGTCGCACCCGCAACGGCGACACCGGGGACGTGGCCGCCGACCACTACCACCGCTGGGCCGACGACCTCGACCTGATGCGCGACCTCGGGCTGCGCAGCTACCGGTTCTCCATCTCCTGGCCCCGGATCCAGGCCGACGGCACCGGCAAGCCCAACCAGCGCGGGCTCGACTTCTACAAGCGGATCATCGGCGGCCTGCACGAACGCGGCATCGCCCCGATGGTCACCCTGTTCCACTGGGACCTGCCGCAGGCGTTGCAGGACGACGGCGGCTGGGAGAACCGGGACACCGCCCACCGGTTCGCCGACTACGCCGACGCGGTCTTCCGGGGCATCGGCGACCAGGTGCCGGTGTGGTTGACCATCAACGAGCCGAAGACCGTGGTGCAGAACGGCTACCTCTGGGGACACCACGCCCCCGGCCGGCAGGACGCCGACGCCGCCTACCTCGTCGCCCACCACCTCCAGCTCGCCCACGGCCTCGCCGTCCGCGCGCTGCGGGCCACCGGCTTCGACACCCGGATCGGCCCGGCGCTGAACCTGCACCCGTGCTACCCCGCCGACGACAGCCCGGCCGCCGCCGCGGCCGCCACGCTGCACGACGGGTACGAGAACCGGCTCTACCTGGACTCCATCCTCACCGGTGCCTACCCGGCCGACGTCCTGGCCGACCTCGGCCCGGACAGCCGGATGGCCAAGGGCATCCGCGACGGCGACCTGGCGACCATCGCCAGCCCGATCGACCTGCTCGCCGTGCAGTACTACACCCCGCTCTACCTGACCGGCAACGGCAACACCGTCACCCGCTGGCCCACCAGCGAGGCGGACTGGCAGCAGATCTACCCGCAGGGCATGTACGACATCCTGACCCGGGTCACCCGCGACTACGGGCCGGTCCCGATCACCGTCACCGAGAACGGTCTGCCCTGCCCGGACACGCTCGGCCCGGACGGCACCGTCGACGACGCCGGCCGGATCGCCTTCCTACGTGACCACTTCACCGCCGCCCACCGGGCCATCGCCGACGGCGTGCCGCTGGAGAGCTACCACGTCTGGTCGCTGCTCGACAACTTCGAGTGGGCCGAGGGCTACGACCAGCGCTGGGGACTGGTCTACGTGGACTATCCGACCCAGCGGCGTGTCCTCAAGCGCAGCGCCCACTGGTACCGCCAGGTCATCCGGG
Source organism: Micromonospora sp. (assembly GCF_048594385.1). Classification (NCBI taxonomy): domain Bacteria; kingdom Bacillati; phylum Actinomycetota; class Actinomycetes; order Micromonosporales; family Micromonosporaceae; genus Micromonospora; species Micromonospora sp. The sequence continues at coordinate 13,054 of NZ_JBMDWU010000261.1, forward strand.
ACAACGGCCTGTAGGTCGGGCGCAGGGACCGGAGCAGCACCGGCACGGCCGGACCGCGTGGGGGCGGTCCGGCCCGGCAGCCGACCAGAGGCCCGGCAGCCGACCTGAGGCCGGTCAGCGGGGCAACGCCTGCTGGAGCTCCGCGCGCAACGCCGGGGTCAGCATCTCGCCGGCCTGCTTGGCCAGCCGGGCCATCTCGTAGCCCACCACGCCGATGTCCGCGTCCGCGCCGGCCAGGGTGGCCAGAATCGACCCGTCCCGGATCTGCATCACCAGGAAGTAGCCCCGGCCCATCTCGACCACGGTCTGCTTGACCACATCCCCGTCGAACATCTGGGCCGCGCCAGCGGTGATGCTCATCAGCCCCGACGTCACGGCGGCCAACTTGTCCGCGTGGTCGCGGGGCAACTGCGCCGAGATCGCCACCAGCAGACCGTCCGAGGAGACCACCACCGCGTGCGCCACCCCGGGCACCCGCTCGGCGAACGCGTTGACCAACCAGTTCAGGTCACGCGCCTCCTGGCTCAGTGTCATCACTGTCGTCCCCCTTCGCTGCGCACACCCGGCGGCAAGATTAACTCGGTGGTCTCCTCGGCCTCGGCACGGCGCACGCCGCTGTAGAGCCGGGACAGCATCCCGCCCACCGCCTCCGGGTCCAGATCCTCGCGGACCCGGGCCGACGGCGGGCGGGCGGGCTCGGTCACCGCGGTCAGCTGGGCCATCGGCACCCGCACCGGCAGCCCCCGGTCGTTGGTGCCCCCGGTGACCGGGACCAGCGGCGGCGCCGGGGTGCCCCCGCCCAGGGTGGCCGGCGACGACGGGGCCGGGCCCTGCCGGGACCACCAGCCGCCGTCGGCCGGGGGAGCCGGTGTCCGCACGTCCACGACCCGGGCCGGGAGCTGGTTCGGCGGCGACGAAACCGGGCGACGGCCCGCCACCGGCAGCTCCGCCGGGGCCACCCCGCCGGGACCGGGCCACTGCGCCGGACGCGAGGGTGGCCCGACCGGACCGGACGGCGGCCCCACGGCCGGACGGGCCGGCAGGACGGCAGGGGCGACCGGGGCCAGCGCCCGCGGCCCGGCGGACGCGTGCGGCGGTGACCCGTCCAGCTCCGGCGCCGGGGCGAGCAGGGCCGCCGGCAGGGTCAACCGGGCGACCAGCCCCTGCCCCTGCGCGACCAGCCGCACGCCGACGCCGTGCCGGGCGGCCAGGTGGCTGACCACGAAGTGACCCATCCGCTCGACCGCCGCCACGTCGGCCACCGGCGGCTCCGCCAACACCGCGTTGGCCTGTGCCAACGCCGTCGGACTCATGCCGAGGCCGGCGTCGGCGATGTCCACCACCGCCCCGCCGCCCTCGGCCCACGCGGTCACCCGGACCAGGGTGTCCGGCCGGGAGAAGGCCGTCGCGTTCTCCAGCAGCTCCGCCACCAGGTGCACCAGCTCCCCGACGGCGTGCCCCACCACGTAGAGGTCGGCCACCGACTCGTGGCGGACCCGCTGGTACTGCTCGATCTCGGCGCTGGCCGCGAGCAGCACCGCACCCAACCGCACCGGCCGGTTCCACCGGCGGGTCGACTCGGTGCCGGCGAGCACCAGCAGGCTCTCGTCGTTACGACGCATCCGGGCGGCCAGGTGGTCCAGCTTGAACAGGTTCTCCAACTGGTCCGGGTCGGCCTCCTCCCGTTCCAGGTCGTCCAGCAGCTCCAGTTGCCGCTCCACCAGCACCTGGCTGCGCCGGGCCAGGTTGACGAACATCGCGTTGACCGTCCGGCGGGTCTCCGCCTGCTCCACCGCGACGCTGACCGCGCTGCGGTGCACCGCCACGAACGCCTCGGCCAGCTCGCCGATCTCGTCCAGCGAGCGGACCACGGCCGGCGGCACGTCGATCGCCGGCACCCCGCCGTCGACCGCGCGCAGCCGCTTCAGGGCGTGCGGCAACTCCACCTGGGCGATCCGCAACGCCTGGTCCCGCAGCCGTTGCATCGAGTTCGCGATCGACCGGCCGACCAGGACGGCCAGCAGCACCGCCAGGGCCAGCACCACCACGATGCCGCCCAGCACCAGCAGGGTGGTGCGCAACTGGGCGCCGCTGACCTCGTCGGCCCGGGCCACCGCGTCGTCGAGCACCCGTTCCTCCAGCTGTCGCAGCAGCTCCTGCCGCTGCTCGCTGGCCGTCCACCACTGGTTGGCGGGCAGCACCGCGGGCAGGGCGGTGCCGCTGGTGCTGATACTCCGCTCCTCCAGCCGGGTGGCGTCCACGAACGCCCCCGTCCGCGAGGTCCGGTCGTACGCCTGGATCTGGGCGGTCGTCGCGGCCACCCGGAACGCGCCCAGCGCGGCGAGCTGCTGCGCCCGCAGGTCGGCGAGGTTGACCTGGTCCTCCAGGCCGTAGCGGCCGGCCCGGGAGGCGGCGTACAACTGGCCCCTGATCCGTGCGGACAGCTCCTTGACCCGGGCCAGCTGCACGTAGCGCAGCACCGCGTCGGTCAACTCCGGACGGTCCGGCCCCGGGCTCGGCTCGGCGAGCAGGCCGAGCAGCGCCTCTACCGCCCGGTGGTAGTTGCCCAGGATGGTGTCGCTGCTCAGCACCGCCGGCGGCACCGCCGAACGGATGTAGACCACCTGGTCGTACGCCTCCACCGCCTCGGCGTAGGCGACCTGCCAGGCGGCGTCGGAGTCGGCCAGCGGCCCGGCCGCCTCGCGCAACGCCCCGAAGGCCGTGTCGGTGGCGGCGTGCAGCGGCCGGAGCGCGACCAGCGCCGCGTCCCGGTCGGCGGCACTGCCCGCCCGTCTCAGCGCGGCCAGCTCACCGGCGGTACGGTCGCGTTCCTGCTGGAGCCGGTCCACCGCCGTGGTGATCTGCTGCCCGATGCCGACCTGCCGGGCGAAGTCGTTGAGCGCCGTGGTGCGTCCCACCAGCCCCGCGGTCTGCACCCCGGCCAGCACCAGGAACGCCACCGACGGGATGACCAGGACGGTGGCGAGTTTGGTGCGCATCCGCCAGTCCCGCAGCCGCAACGGCGAACGCCGCCGGTGCGGCACGACCCGCTCGTCGAACCGGTTCCGACCCGGCGACTCCGCGCTCGGTGTCGGGTCGGGACCTGCGTCCACGTCTCGCCTCCTCGGTCCCCGTCCCCACGACGGGGGGCCGGGTCCATCCAACCAGGCCAGACGCCCATGTCAACGGGTCGACGGCGCATCCGACCGGGCGGAGGTACCTGCTCCGACGGCCGAGGTCGGCGAGGGGTCCTCCTCCGTACGGCCGGTGCCGGCGAGCCGGTCCGCGTCGGGCACCCGACCCAGCGCGACCAGCGCGGCCCCGGTGGCCCCGATCTCCCGCTCGGCGCGGTGCCGGACCGGACGCGGCGCGAGCGCGGCGGCGAACGCCGTACGCCACCACGCGGAGGCGGTCACCGCTCCCCCGCCGAGCACCACCTCGACGGGTGCGTCGACACCGGACTCCAGCACGGCGAGGTCGTCGGCGACCATCCGGCACAGCCCGGTCATCAGCCCGGCGAGGATGTCCACCCCGGTGCTGGAGAAGCTGAGCCCGCGCAGCTCACCCGAGCCGGCCGGGGCCAGGCCGGGGGGCCGGTCCCCGCCGAGGCGGGGGTTGGCCGGCAGTACGCCGTCCGGTGCGATCCGGGCCAGCGCGGCGTCGAGGTCGGGCCCCTGCGGCAGCCGCAGCTCCCGGTCGGCCCAGGCGAACAGGTTCCCGCCGCTGGAGTAGGCCGCCCCGGTCACCACGTACTCGTGGTCCACCCGGTAACGCCACAGCGAGGCCGGCAGGGCTGGCAGCGGCGACCCCGCCGGAACCCGCTGGACCAGGCGTACGGCCGCCGAGGTGCCGACCGTGACCGCCGCCCGGCGGGGGTCGACGCAGCCCGAGCCGACGTTGGAGGCGGCCCCGTCGCCGACCGGGGCGGCCCAGCGGGCCCCGGCGAGCTGCGGCCACCGGCGGGCGTGCTCGGCCCGCAGCCGGCCCTGCCAGTCCATCGGGGCCAGCTCCGGCAGCTCACCCGGCCGGACCCCGGCCACCGCGACGGCCTCGTCGTCCCAGGCCAGCCGGCTCAGGTCGAGCAGGCCGGTGCCGGAGGCCATGGACACCGACATGGGCGCGTCGTCGAGCAGTCGACCGAGGACGTACTCGACCAGGCCGGCGAACCGGGTCACCCCGGCCGTACGGTCCCGCAGCCAGGGCAGCCGCACCGACCAGTAGCAGCGGTGCCACCACGCCCCGGTCCGCGCGTGGAACTCCTGTGGGTCGGCCGGACCGGACGCCCCCGACGGCGGTGCGGCCCGGGTGTCCAACCAGGTCAGCACCGGGCCGAGCGGGTCACCGGAGCGGTCCAGGGGCAGCACCGAGTGCCACTGCGCGCAGACCGCGACCAGCCCGACGTCGCGCAGGTGACCGGCGGCGGCCAACTCGTCGAGGCACTCGGTGAGGCCGGCGAGGTAGCCGGCGGCGTCCAGGGTGCCGGTGCCGTCCCCGGCCACGGTCAGGTGCACCCGGCGGCGGGCCAACGCTCCCGGCAGCGGGTCGGCGTCGGCGTCGAGCACCAGACCACGGACCGAGGAGGTGCCCAGGTCGAGAGCGAGAATGTTCATCGCGGGTCACGCTACCCGGCGGCGCGGACGGGAACGCCCTTCCCTGCCGCCCGTCCGCCGCCTAGGGTGTCGGTATGCCCGCGCACCTGACCTGCTGGTGGCCCGCCGACCCGGCGGCCATCCCCCGCGCGTAGCTATCCACGCGGCCGCCCCACGAGGCGGCCGCCGGTCCTCCCCCGGCACCCGGGGCCGCCCGACGACGAGGCGACCCGACCCGGAGGAGAAACCCGATGAACCACCTCTACGACCTGCTCGCCGCCGTCGCCGACGGCGTCGACCCGGGCCCGTTCGCGCTGCTGCGCCGCGACGGCGTCGACCACGTCGACCTGTTCACCGGCCCGGTCGACGTCGCCGACCGGCTCGCCGACCTGCCGCTGCCCGACGACGCTGCGGGCCCCCGCACGCTGGCGCTGGTGCCGTACCGGCAGATCGCCGAACGGGGCTTCGCCTGCGTGGACGACGGCGTCCCGATGGAGTACCTGACCGTCACCGGGCACGCCACGCTGGCCCTGGCCGACCTGCTCGCCGCCCTCCCGGCCGGGCCGGTGGTCTGCGCCGACGCCGCGTTCGACGTCGACGACGACGAGTACGCCCGGATCGTCGACCGGGTGCTGGCCGAGGAGATCGGTCGGGGTGCGGGGGCGAACTTCGTCATCCACCGCACCCTGCACGCCACCGTGCAGGGCAGCCCGTTGGGCGCCGCGCTGGCGGCGCTGGGCCGGTTGCTGCGCGACGAGCGGGGCGCGTACTGGACGTTCCTGGTGCACACCGGCACCCGGACGCTTGTCGGCGCGAGCCCGGAACGGCACGTCAGCGTCGACGACGGGCTGGTCATGATGAACCCGATCAGCGGCACCTTCCGGCACACCGGGGCCACCGCCGGGCGGGACGCGCTGCTGCGGTTCCTGCACGACCCGAAGGAGGTCGAGGAGCTGTACATGGTCCTCGACGAGGAGCTGAAGATGATGGCCGGCGTCGCCGAGCACGGCGGGCAGGTCGTCGGGCCGTACCTCAAGGAGATGGCGCACCTGGCGCACACCGAGTACCTGCTGGCCGGCCGGGGCACCCGCGACGTCCGGGAGGTGCTGCGGGAGACCATGTTCGCCCCCACGGTGACGGGCAGCCCGATGCAGAACGCCTGCCGGGTGATCGCCCGGCACGAACGGACCGGCCGGCGCTACTACTCCGGGGTGCTGGCGCTGCTGGGCCGCGACACCCAGGGCCGACAGACGTTGGACGCGCCCATCCTGATCCGGACCGCCGAGATCTCCCCCACCGGACGGCTGCGGGTGCCCGTCGGGGCGACCCTGGTGCGGCACTCCACCGCCGCCGGTGAGGTCGCCGAGACGCACGCCAAGGCCGCCGGGGTGCTCGCCGCACTGGGGCTCGGCCCGCAGGCGTCGACCGAGGGGCCGTACCCGCCGGTGCGGTGGGCCGACGACCCCGAGGTACGGGCGGTGCTCGCCGCCCGCAACACCCCGCTGGCCCGGTTCTGGCTCGACCAGCGCGCCCCCGGCGCGACGGTGCTGCCCGGGGCGGCCGGCCGGCGGGCGCTGGTGGTCGACGGGGAGGACACCTTCACCGGGATGCTCGCCCACCAGTTGCGCGCCCTGGGCCTGACGGTGGACGTGCGGCCCTGGCACGCCCCCGGCTCCGACGCCGGGTACGACCTGGTGGTGGTCGGCCCCGGACCGGGCGATCCGGGGGCGGTCGACGACCCGAAGATGGCCGCCCTGCGCACGCTGCTGACCGCGCGGCTCGACGCCGGGTCACCCACCCTGGCGGTGTGCCTGGGGCACCAGCTGCTCAGCGGGCTGCTGGGGTTGCCACTGCACCGCCGCGCCGCGCCCTACCAGGGCCTGCAACGGGAGGTGTCGCTGTTCGGGGTGCCGCGCCGGGTGGGTTTCTACTCGACGTTCACCGCGCGGGCGGACTCCGACCGGATCGGGTCGCCGTACGGGCCGGTGGAGCTGGCCCGGGACCCGGCCGACGGGTCGGTGCACGCGCTGCGCGGGGCGACCTTCGCCGGGGTGCAGTTCCACCCGGAGTCGGTGCTCAGCCGGGACGGTCTGGCCGTGCTGGCCGAGCTGCTGGGGCAGGTGCTGGCCCGACCGGCACTGACGACGGGTGGCGGGCCGGTGGGCGGGTAGCGGCGGCCCACCCGGTGGGCCGGGTCGGCGCCCGGCCCACCGGGCCCACCCGGCGACTCAGCCGGCGAGGCCACGCTTCACGGCGCCGCCGATGCGGACCGCCCGCTTGGCGGTCAGCGCGGTGGCCGCGAGCGCCACGTGGTCCGGGGCGACCTCACCGTTGTTGCTGGTGTGCGAGGCGCCGTACGGGTTGCCGGCGACGAACTGGCTCGGGTCGGTGTAGCCGGGGGTCACCACCACGCCACCCCAGTGGTAGAAGACCGTGAACAGCGACAGCAGGGTCGCCTCCTGGCCGCCGTGCGAGGTGGCGGTGGAGGTGAAGCCGCTGTAGACCTTGTCGGCCAGCGCGCCGTTGGCCCACAGCGGGCCGGTGGTGTCGATGAACTGCTTGAGCTGGGCGGCGATCATGCCGTACCGGGTGGGGGAACCGAAGATGACCACGTCGGCCCAGGCCAGGTCGTCGATCTCGGCCTCCATCACGTCCTGGGTCTCCAGCCGGTGCGCCTGCCAGCCCGCGTTGGAGCGGATCGCCTCGTCGGGCGCCAACTCCCGTACCTTGCGCAGGCGCACCTCGGCCCCCGCCTCACCGGCGGCCTCGCAGGCCGCCTGCGCCATCTGGTAGGTGATCCCGGTCGCGCTGTAGTAGATGACCGCTACCTTGACCTGGCCGTCCATCGTCTGTGTCCTCCTCGGTTCGGGTCAGCTCCGGCGACTACCCGGTGCTTGCCGGGTCAAACATCCGCCCGTGGCATGATCCGGACATGCAGCTGCGCGCCGCCACCCCCGAAGACTGGCCGGCGATCTGGCCGTTCCTGCGCGAGATCGTGGCGGCCGGCGAGACGTACACCTGGCCGCGCGACGTGGGTGAGGACGACGCCCGCCGCCGCTGGCTGGTCGCCCCGCCCGGCCGCACGGTGGTCGCGGTGGACGACGACGCGACGGTGCTGGGGACGGCGAAGCTGGTCGCCAACCAGGAGGGTCCGGGCGACCACGTGGCGAACGCGAGTTTCATGGTCGCGCCGGCCGCGGCGGGTCGCGGCGTCGGTCGGGCGCTCGGGGCGTACGTGCTGGAGCTGGCCCGGCGGGACGGCTACCGGGCGATGCAGTTCAACGCGGTGGTGGCCAGCAACACCCGGGCGGTGGCGCTGTGGCGGTCGTTGGGGTTCACGGTGGTCGGCCGGGTGCCCGAGGGGTTCCGCCACCCCGGTCTCGGCCCGGTCGACCTGCTGGTGATGCACCGCCGCCTCGACTGATCCGCGGGCGGTACGGGGCGTCTCGGCCCCGGCCGGCCGCCCCGGCGGGTGATCCCGGCGGCTCAAGATTTGCGCAAGTTCCAGCCGAGAAGGCTCCCACGGGGGTCGGGAGGCGGATGCTGGTGGGCCCGGATGCCGGGGGGGTAGGGGTCACCACCGGTGACCCGGGGGGACCTGCACGGGGGATCGCGCTCCGCCGGTTCGACGACCGGCGTAGCGCGGTCGGGGGTGTCCGCCCGGTGTCGGTACCTGCTCCTATGCTGACCGGCGTGGTGGAGCTGACCGGCGACGAGGCGTTGACGTTGCGGATGACCGCGCTGGCCCTGCGGGAGCATCCGGCCGGCCGCCCGTCGGGGGTCGCCGACGTGGTGGAGTGGTTCGGGGCGATGCAGGCCCAGGACGCGGCGAGCGGCCTGTGGTCACTGGGGTTGCGGCTGCCCGGCCACACCGAGGCCGACGTCCGGGCCGCCCTGGAACGCCGCGAGGCGCTGCGCACCTGGCCGATGCGCGGCACCGTGCACCTGGTGCCCAGCCGGGACGCCCGCTGGATGCTCGACCTCACCGGCGTCCGGGCGCTGGCCGGGGCACCGGCCCGACGGGCCACGCTCGGGCTGACCGAGGCCGAGGCCGACCGGGCCGCCGACGTGCTCGGCACGGCGCTGGCCGGCGGCGGCCGGCTGACCCGCGCGCAGTGCCTGGACGCCCTCACCGCCGCCGGGGTCGACGTCTGCGGTCAACGCGGCTACCACCTGCTCTGGTATGCCAGCCAGCGGGGCGTCACCTGCATCGCCCCGCACGTGGGCACCGAGCAGACCTTCGCGCTGCTCGACGAGTGGGTCCCCGACCCGCACCGGCCCGAGCGGGACGAGGCGCTGGGCATCCTGGCCGGGCGGTACTTCCGCAGCCATGGGCCGACGACCCGGCGCGACTTCACCGGGTGGACGGGGCTGACCGCCGCCGACACGAAACGGGCCGTCGCGGTCGCCACCGACGCCGGCACGCTGACCGCCGTCCGGGTCGACGGGGTGGAGTCGTACCTCGACCCGGCGCTGCTGGACGCGCCCCGGCTGCCGGTGGACGACGTGCACGTGCTGCCCGGCTTCGACGAATATCTGCTCGGCTTCAAGGACCGCACCCTGATGGTCGAGCCGGCGCACCTGAAGGCGGTGATCCCCGGCGGCAACGGTGTCTTCCAGTCCACGGTGGTGCGCGGCGGCCGGGTGGTGGGCACCTGGAAGCGCCGCCTCGCCCGGACCAGGGTCACCGTGACGGTGCAGCCGCTGGTCCCGCTGGACGGGCCGACCCGGCAGCGGGTCGAGGCGGCGCTGGAGGGTTACGCCCGCTTTCTCGGCCTGCCGCTGCACCTGACCTGGTAGGTCCCGCCCACTCCCTCAGGCAGCCGACGATCCCGGCCCGCCGGCGCTCCCGCCCCGCCGGCACCCCCGGCCCGCCGCGTCGTTGGTCCCCGGTCCCGACAACCCGACCGGCCTGGCGCAGGACGGCGGCGTGCCGCATCCGGCTCCGCGCCGCCCGGGGCGAGGGCGGGCAGTCACCCTGCGCAATCAGGGCCGATATCACCGAGAGTGATCACAGATCATCTGCCGCCGCTGGGGTCAACAGCCCGCCGGAGCGGGCAAGTCCTCATTGAGCTGCAATTTCGCTACAACGCTCCGCCGACCAACACCAACCTCTCACGGACACTTTGCTCTGCTGCCGTGGACGCGACAGACGCGGAGGGTAGCCGTCGCGTCGAAGGCAGCAGAGCAAAGTGTCCGGAGGTGATGTGGTGCGCTCGGTGTCATGTCACTGTGCGTGTCGATCGGCACGGGCTGCCGAACGAGCGGGCAGACGGGCGGAGCGGACAAGACGGGAGGGTGAGTGGGTCCGGCAGGGCGGGCGGGGCGCCGGACACCTGAGAGGCACGACGCAGCGGCGACGCGGATCCGCGGGTGCCAGGGCGGCGGAGCTGCGGGTGCCAGGACCGCGAGCCGCAGGGGTCGGGGGCCGCAGGGATCGGGGGCCACAGGGGCCGGATGCCGGGGACCGCAGGGCAGGGGGGCAGGGGGATCGGTGGACGCACGCCGCCGGGGGGCGGGTGGGCGTGCGGCCACCGATCCGGGGTGAGGGGGTGGTCAGTCGCCGAGGGCGCCGGACGACCGGCCCTCGTGCAGGGTCAGGTTCCGACCGGAAGCAGGGTCGAACAGGTGGATCTTCTCCAGGTTGAACCAGACCCGCCGGTCCTCGCCCTCCTGCACCGGCGACTCGGCCGACAGCCGGGTCACCAGGTTGCCGCCACCGCCGCTGAAGTCGGCCCCCGCGTCGGCGGCCAACTCCTCCAGCTCGGCGGCGCTGGCCCGCTGCCCCTCGACGGTGAAGTAGACGTACTTGTCGGAGCCCATCGACTCGACGATCTCGGCGGGGGCGGTGAACTCCATGCCCCGGGCCCGCGCCTCGTCGTCGATCAGCTCGGCGTCCTCGAAGTGCTCCGGACGGATGCCCAGGATCAGCTCCCGGGGCGCGTCGGCCCCCTCCAGCTCACGGCGGATGCGCTCGCCGATCGGCACGTCACCCAGGGCGGTGCGCAGCTTCCCCTCTTCCACGGCGGCGTGCAGGAAGTTCATCGACGGCGAGCCGATGAACCCGGCGACGAACAGGTTGCGGGGGTGGTCGTACAGCTCCTGGGGCGGGCCGACCTGCTGGATCGCGCCACCCCGCATGATGACCACGCGGTCGCCGAGGGTCATCGCCTCGGTCTGGTCGTGGGTCACGTAGACGGTGGTGGTGCCGAGCTTCTTCTGCAACCGGGAGACCACCGTGCGCATCTGCACCCGCAGCTTGGCGTCCAGGTTGGACAGCGGCTCGTCCATCAGGAACGCCTTGGGCTGCCGGACGATCGCCCGGCCCATCGCCACCCGCTGCCGCTGCCCGCCGGAGAGGTTGGCCGGCTTGCGGTCCAGCAGCGGGGTCAGCTCCAGCACCTTCGCCGCCTCCTCGACCTTGGCGGTGATGGTCTCCTTGTCGAGCTTGGCCAGCCGCAGCGGGAACGCCATGTTCTCCCGGACGGTCATGTTCGGGTAGAGCGCGTACGACTGGAACACCATCGCGATGTCCCGGTCGCGGGGCGCCTTGTCGTTGACCCGTTCCCCGCCGATGCACAGTTCCCCGGAGCTGATGTCCTCCAGCCCGGCGATCATGTTGAGAGTGGTGGACTTCCCGCAGCCGGACGGGCCGACCAGGATGACGAACTCGCCGTCGGCGATCTCCAGGTCGACGTCCTGCACCGCGACGGTGCCGTCGGGGAAGCTCTTGCTCACCTTGTCCAGCACGATGTCAGCCATTGTTGTCACCTATCCCTTGACGGCGCCGGAGGTCAGACCGGAGACGATGCGGCGCTGGAAGAAGAGCACGAACAGGATGATCGGAATGGTGATCACCACGGCGGCGGCGCAGATCGCCCCGGTGGGGTCCTCGAACTGCGACTCGCCGGTGAAGAACGACAGCGCCACCGGCACCGTCCGGGCCCGCTCGGTGGAGGTGAGCGTGATGGCGAACAGGAAGTCGTTCCAGCAGAAGATGAAGACCAGGATCGCCGTGGTGAACAGCCCCGGCGCGGCAAGCGGGGCGATGACCCGGCGGAACGCCTGCCCCTGGGTGGCGCCGTCCATCTTCGCCGCCTTCTCCAGGTCCCACGGGATCTGCTTGAAGAACGCCGACAGCGTGTAGATCGCCAGCGGCAGCGCGAAGGTGATGTACGGCAGGATCAGCCCCGGCCAGGTGTCGAAGAGGCCGAGCTGCCGTTCGATCTCGAACAGCGGCGACACCAGCGACACCTGCGGGAACATCGCGATCAGCAGGGACACCCCGACCAGCAGCCGCTTGCCGGGGAAGTCCAACCGGCTGATCGCGTACGCGGCCATCGCGCCGAGCACCACCGCGATGAGCGTGGCGATCAGGGCGATGCCGATCGAGTTGATCAGGGCGCGGACGAACTGGTCGGTGTCGAAGATGCTCCGGTAGTTGTCCAGCGTCCACTCCCGGGGCCAGAACTTGCCGTCGGTGAGGGTGGCCGGGGTCTTGAACGACAGTGAGGCGATCCAGAGCACCGGGACCAGGGCGAACACGACGACGATGACGTCGATCAGGCCCCAGCGCAGCTTCGCCCGGGTGGTGGTGTCGGCCATGTCAGCGCCTCTCCCCGTCGTCGCTGCCCGGGGCAGCGGTGCCGAACAGCTTCACGAAGACGAACGCGATGATCGCCACCGTGATGAAGATCAGCACGGACATCGTGGAGCCGATGCCGAGGTTGAGCCCCCGGATCAGGTTGTTGTAGGCGAGCATCGACACCGACGAGGTCTCGTTGCCGCCGTTGGTGAGCACGAAGATGTTGTCGAAGACCCGGAACGCGTCCAGGGTGCGGAACAGCAGCGCGACGAGGATGGCCGGCTTCATCACCGGCAGCATCACCTTGGTGAACCGCTGCCAGGCCGTCGCCCCGTCGGTGGAGGCCGCCTTGAGCAGGTCTTCGGGGACCAGCGCCAGCCCGGCCATCAGCAGCAGGGCCATGAACGGGGTGGTCTTCCAGATCTCCGCCAGCATGATGATCGCCAGCGAGCTGGCCCGCTCGGTCAGCGGCGCGCTGCCGTCGAAGAGGTTGGCCAGGTAGCCGGTGCCGGGCGTCCAGGCGTACCGCCAGGAGAACGCGGCGACGACCGTGACGATGCCGTAGGGGATGAGCGCGGCGGTCCGCACGATGCCCCGGCCGACCAGGGTGCGGTGCATGACCAGGGCCAGCCCCATGCCGAGCACCAGTTCCACCGCGACGGTGACCACCGTGATCAGCATGGTCACCCCGAACGCGGTCCACCAGAACTCGTTGGTGAGCACGGTGACGTAGTTCTCCAGCCCGATGAACTCGCGCTGGTCGGGAAAGCGCAGGTCGAAGCGCTGCAACGACAGCCAGACCGAATAGATGATCGGGTACGCGGTGACCAGCACCATGACCAGCGCGGCCGGGGCGCAGAGCAGCCAGCCCAGCTTTCGTTCGGCCTTCTTGTTCTCGCTCAACGGGGCTCGCCGGCTCACGGCAGGACCCCCTTGGACTGCAGGGCGTCGGAGATCGCGTCGCGCAACTCCTTGGCGGTCTGCTCCGGCCTGATCGCCGACGGCGGCGACAGGATCGCCGACATCACCGTGGAGATGCTCTGGTACGCGGGGGTCAGCGGACGGACCGCCGGCTCCTTCAACTCCTCCAGGATGGTCGCCTTCATCGGGTACGCCTCGTCCATCTCCGGGTCGTCGTAGACCGCCTCGATGGTCGGGGGCACCCCGTCGTTGATCGCGGAGAACTTCTGGTTCTTGGCGTCCCGGAGGCACTTCGCCGCCTCGAAGGACTCCGTCGGGTGCTTGGAGTAGGCGCTGACCGCCATGTTGACCCCGCCGATGGTGACCTTGCTGGGGGTGTTCGCGTCGACGCCGGGCACCCGGGCCCACTTGACCTTCTTGGCCAGCTCCGGGTCGGCCTCCTGCAACGCCGGGTAGACGAAGGGCCAGTTGACCTGGAAGGCGCCGTTACCCGACTGGAAGTCCAGCCGGACCGGATCCTCGGTGGAGTTGCTGAACGACGGAGACGTCACGCCCGACGTGGCGAACCGCTGGAGCTGGTCGAGGGCCTTCACCGTGCCCTCGTCCATCACGGCCTTCTTGCCGTCGTCGCTGAGGATCTTGCCGCCGGCGCTCTCGGCCAGGGTGTTGTAGAGCACCACCAGGCCCTCGTACTGCGCGCCCATGGTGAGCACCTGGTACGGCTTGCCCTGCCCCTTGAGGTCCTTGGCGACGGTGATCATGTCGTCCCAGCTCTTGGGGGCCTCCGGGACGAGGTCGCTGCGGTACCAGAGCAGTTGCACGTTGGTGTTCTTCGGCGCCCCGTAGAGCTTGTCCTCGTAGCGGGCGGTGTCCAGCGGGCCGGCGAGGGTGCCCTGTTCGACCTCGCTCTTGTCCTGGCCGGTCCACTCGCGGATCCACTTGGCGCTGGCGAACTCCTGGGTCCAGGTGACGTCGAGGCCGAGCACGTCCATCCCGCTGTCCTCGGCGGCCAGCCGGCGCACGAGCTGCACCCGCTGGTCGTCGGCCTGCCGGGGCAGCACCCGGTAGGCGATCTTGTAGCGCCCCTCGGCCCGGGTGTTGCAGTCGTCGACGACCTTCTGCAGGTTCTGCTCGGGCGGGTAGTACAGGTTGATCGTGGGCGTACCACCGCCACCGTCGTCGGCACCGCACGCGGCCAGCGGCGCGACCAGCGCCAGCGCGGCGGCGGCCGCCCCGGCCCGGAGCGCCGGCCGACGCCGGTGTCGGGCCGTTCCGGGATCCGTCATCGCCCCTCCCCTCCTTTGGCGAAAACCGGGGAGGTCACCCGTGCCCCGGTGCACGGCAAGCCGTTACCGGGCCGGTGAAGTGCGGAAACGCGCCGCCCCGGCCGTTCCGTGGGCCTACACTGCCCGACCTGCGAAGTCGTGAAACCTGTCGGTAACCGGAGTCCGGACCGGCTGAGTCGACCCGCACCGGCAGGGGCACGGCTCGCGCCGTTCGGGCCAGCCTGCGCCGTTCGTGCCGGATCGGTCCGGTTCGAAGCCGGGCGTCCGGTTCAGCGGCGGACTCTCGTCCAGGACAGGAGACGTCCGGTCATCCGGGCCGGCGGGTGCCCGGGGGGCAGTTGGGCGACGGCCAGAACGTGGGAGGGCGTGCGGAACACCTGGCCGGCCGGGTGCTGGTGCGCGACACCAGGGACTGCAAGGGCCGCACCCTCCACTTCGACCGTACGGCCTGGACGGAGCCCCGGTCGCCCCGCCCCGCCCCGGGCCGCATCGCCCGGTTGGCAAGATCGACTTGGTTGGGGCGGTACAGCGGTATCAAGGTGCGACGGACACCGCAACATCGGCCCCAAGGAGTCGATCAACCGGGTCGCCCGCGTCCCGACGCGCAGCGCGCCTCCCGGCGGGCGTCGCGCGTCCCGTCGGCTGTCGACGACTGTCCGGATGGCGGGCGCGGTGGGCTGTCCCCGGGCGTGCCGGGTGCACTAGCGTTGACGCACTCACTCCACCAAGCCAGCGCGTCGCCGTCGTAGTCGATACGCCTCCGGCCGACATCAGCCTGCCCGTTCGGAGGGTTCTCCCGCGAACTCCCACTGCGCGCCCACCGGTCCGGGCAGGATCGTCCTCAACGAGGAGGTGCCCCGTGGTGCAGGACACCCGCGCTCTCGCCCTGACGTTCGAGGTGAGCGGCCTGCCACCGGTGAAAACCGAGGCGCTGTCCATCTTCGCCGCCGGCCATCGGCAGGCGACGAGGGTACGCGCCCTGCTCGAGGCGGCCTGCGCCGCGGCCCAGCAGACCGGCTGGACGCCGTTGGCCGGGCCGGTCGAGGTCGACCTGATCCTGCGGTGTCCACCCGGGCACCGCACCTCCGACGCCAGCACGCTGCTGGGCGGGGTGTGCGCGGTGCTCCAGGACAAGAAGCGGGTGGCCAACATCGGGTTGGCCCACCTCGGGGTCCTGGTCGACGTCGCGCTCTACGCCGACGACCGGCAGATCCGCCGGTTGTCGTACCGGGAGGAACCGGCGGAGAACCTCTCGTACCAGGTCCGGGTGGCCGCCGCGCCCACCGTGGTTTGACCGACGTCCGCGGTGGGGTACCGCGGACGCCGACGAAGGGAGCACCGATGTCGGAGCCACATGTCACGCTCGACCCGCGCGGGCTCGACCCGGTGCAGCAGAAGCTGCGCGGCCCGCTGGAGGATCAGCTGACCTCGGCGCTGCAGGCCGCCACCGACCGGGTCCGCGCCAGCTACGCGGGCGAACCGGTCGAGCAGGTCTGTCAACAACTGCTCGACGAGACCCGTTCCGGGCTGCACCCGGACATCGCCGCCGGCTTCCGCCCCGACATGGACGAGTTCTGCCGGGTCGCGGTGGCGATCGTCCGCAACGAGATCTCCTGAACCCCGGCGGGGTCGGCGTCCGCCGGCCCCGCCACCACCCGGACGTCCGCCCCGGCCGGAACTGGAGCCCGGTCGGTCAGTAGCGGCCGAGGTTGGCCGCCGGGCAGATCACGATGCGCGGCGCGTACCGCGGGTCCAGCCAGCGCAGCACCGACACCAGGTCGGCGTGGGACAGGCTGACGCAGCCGGCGGTCGGGCTGCCGGCGGGGGTGCTGAACTCGTGCAGGAAGATGCCGCTGCCCGCGTCCGGCACCGGCTTCGGCACGGTCGGCGGCATGTTGTAGGTGATCACCGCGAGGTGGGTGTACGCCGGCACCTCCCGCCACAGCGCCTCGCTGTAGCCGCCCGGGTTCGTGGTGCTGTGCTGGAACGTGTTGTAGGCAGCCGAGTCGGGGTTCTCGTTCCACCAGTCGTTCGTGACCACCCGGTGGTACGGGAAACGTACGCCCGGGTCGGCGGCGATGCCGTACATGGTGGGGCCGAACGCGTACACGCCGGTCGGGGTGGTCGCCACCCCCTCGGTGTGGTGGTCGCTGAAGCCCTTCGCGCCCACCCGGGCGGGCAGCGGGGCGGAGACCGGAACCCAGTGGCCGCCCGCCCGGTGGAACGTCTCCAGGGTGGCGTGGGTGGTCGAATAGCCGCTGCCGGTGACGATGACGACCTGCCGGGTCGCGGCGGGCAGGGTGGTCAACCGGGAGGCCCGGTTCGGTGGCGGGACCGGCCGCCCCCGGCCCGCCGCCGGGTCCGTGTCGCGCCCGTCCGTCCCGGGTGTGGTCCGCATTCCGCCCATGATCGCACCACTGACGGGTTTCCGACGCCCCACCGTCCCGGGGCGGGCTGCCGCGCGAGCGTCGCCGAGGGGCCGCAGCGGTGTCGGTGCGCGGATCGGTGGGTCAGGGTCGGGTCCGCAACTCCCCGACCCTGACCGCCAGCCGTCCGGCCCGGCAGCGGTGCACGCCGGTGCGGGCGCGACGGTCGGGTCAGGCCGGTCCCGTCGGGCCCGGCACGCGGACCAGGCCCGCCAGCACTCAGCTCCCCGGTGCCCCGGTGCCGGACTTCGGCGCGTTCCCGACCACCCCGATCGGTCGTGAACGCCGGCCCAGGTTAGGCAGCCGCCGGATGACCGGGCAAGCAGGCCGACGGGGTCACGGAGGTGATTGCCGCCGAGGCGCAATTGCGGCATCCCGACGTGACACGGTCAGCCGGCCGGACGCTGTTGGCTCTCAGAAGTGGGCGAGCAGATCGGGGAAGGCGGCCAGCCGGATCACCCCGGTGTCGGCCGGGTCGAGGTCGTCGTCCTCCAGCACCCAGGTGTTCTCGTTGGGGATGAACACCGCCCGCATCCCCGCCGCCCGCGCCGGCAGGATGTCCGACTTCGGGGAGTTGCCGATCATCCAGGCGTCGGCCGGCGCGAAGCCGTGCTCCCGGGCCAGCCACCGGTAGGTGCCGGTGTCCTTCTCGGGCACGATGTGCGCTGCCGCGAAGTGGTGCAGCAGGCCGCAGGCGTCCAGCTTGCGCTGCTGCTCCACCCGGTCCCCCTTGGTCAGCAGCAGCAGGTCGTAGCGGGTGGCCAGGGCGTCGAGGGTGTCGGCGACCCCGGGCATCAGCTCGACCTCGTGGTTGACCAGCGCGGTGGCCAACCCGTCGATGTCCGCGCGTTCCCGGTCGGTGGCCGGTCGCTCCCGCAGCCGCTCCAGGCACTCGCCGAGGCTGCGCAGGAAAACCTTGCTGCCGTAGCCGTGGGCCACCGCGTTGGCCCGCTCGATGTCGTCGAGCACGGTTCGGATCTGGGCCCGGTCGAGCGTCGGGTGGTCGAGCCAGTCCAGGAAGTCGTCGATCACCCGCTCGAACAGGACGTTGTTCTCCCAGAGCGTGTCGTCGGCGTCGAAGATCAACGTCGTCGCGCCCGCCCCGGGGGCCGTTCCGGTCGCACCCGCACTCATCCGATCCCCTCCCGACCGATCGCCCCGCCCGGACGGCGGCGGCCGACGGACACGCTAGCGGCCCGACCCGCCCGGCACATCCGGGTTGTCCCGGCGCAGGGTCAGGATCAGGTCGGCCACCAGCGCGGTCCAGCCGGTCTGGTGCCAGGCCCCGAGGCCCGCGCCGTTGTCGCCGTGGAAGTACTCGGGGAACGCGATCAGATCCCGCCAGTCGGGATGGGTCTGGAAGAGCTGACACGCGCCGTAGATCGGTCGGCGACCCCAGTCGTCCCGGGTGAACAGGGCGATCAGCCGGGCGGACAGGTCGTCGGCGATCTCGTCCAGGGTGCACTTGCGTCCCGACCGGGTCGGGTACTCCACCTGGAGGTCGTCGCCGAAGAACGCCGCGTAGTCGCGCAACGCGCTGATCAGCAGGAAGTTCGTCGGCATCCAGATCGGGCCGCGCCAGTTGGAGTTGCCGCCGAACAACCCGCTCGTCGACTCGGCCGGCTCGTAGCCGACGCAGAACTCCTGCCCGCCCAGGTCGACCGCGAACGGCTTGTCCAGGTGGGCCCGGCTGAGCGTGCGCAGGCCGTAGTCGGAGAGGAACTCGTCGGGGTCGAGCATCCGGGCCAGCAGCCGGACCACCTGCTCCGGGCCGACCATCGACAGCAGCCGCTGCTGGCGGCCGTCCGGGCCGAGCCGGCGGGCCCCGATCACGTCGGCGTACTCGGGACGTTGGCTGAGGAACCAGCGCAGCCGGGCACCCAGCTCGGGCAGGCGTTGCAGGGTCCGCGCGCTCAGCCGGGTGGTGGCCGCCAACGGCAGCAGCCCCACCACCGAGCGGACCTTCAACGGCACCTGGGTGCCGTCGGCGAGGCGCAGCACGTCGTAGAAGAACGCGTCCTCGGCGTCCCACAGCCCCTGCGAGTAGCCGGCGGCGGCGATGTACGCGAAGTGTTCGAAGAACTTCGTCGCGGTGTCCACGTACGCCCGGTCGTGCTCGGCCAGCACGATCGCCATGTCCAGCAGGTTGAGGGCGTACATCGCCATCCAGCCGGTGCCGTCGGACTGCTCCAGCACCCCGGCCACCGGCAGCGCCGCCGAACGGTCGAACGGGCCGACGTTGTCCAGCCCGAGGAAACCGCCCTCGAACAGGTTGTTGCCGCCGGTGTCCTTGCGGTTGACCCACCAGGTGAAGTTCAGCAGCAGCTTGTGCATCACCCGGGCGAGGAACTCGTGGTCGCGCCCGCCGTCGATCTCGAACACCTTCAACGCCGCCCAGGCGTGCACCGGCGGGTTCACGTCACCGAACGCCCACTCGTACGCCGGGATCTGGCCGTTGGGGTGCAGGTACCACTCGCGGAGCAGGAGCAGCACCTGCGCCTTGGCGAAGCCCGGATCGACCCGGGCGATGGTGACGCAGTGGAAGGCCAGGTCCCAGGCGGCGTACCAGGGATATTCCCACGGGTCCGGCATGGAGATCACGTCGAAGCTGGTCATGTGCCACCAGGCGCTGTTGCGCCCGTGCCGGCGGCCGGCCGGCGGCGTCGACCCCGGATCACCCTCCAGCCACCGTTTGACGTCGAAGTGGTAGAACTGCTTGCCCCACATCAGCCCGGCGATCGCCTGCCGGGCGACCAGCGCCTCGTCGGCACTGGCCGCCGCCGGGATCACCCCGGCGAAGAACCGGTTCGCCTCGGCCCGGCGGGCCCACACCACCGCGTCGAACCCCGCGCCCAGCTCCGCCGGGGGCGGCGCGACGGCCCCGGGCGGCGGGGCGGTGCGGGTCAGCCGCAACCGGATCTGCCGCTGCCCGCCGGCCGGCACCTCCAGCACGTAGTGCAGGGCGCCCTTGGTCCCCTCCCGGTCCGGGTTGACGGTGGCGGCGCCGGCCACCACGTGGTCGTTGATCCCGTCCTTCGGGTACGGCGAGCGGCCGGCCAGCCCCCACAGCCGCTCGGCGTTGGTGTCGTTGTCGCAGAGCAGCGGGACCGGCTCGCCGTCGCCCTCCAGCAGGAGCTGCCCCAGCACCCAGTGCTCGCCGACCAGCCGGGCGCCGTCACCGGTCAGCCGGGGCACCCGGTCGGCGCCGGGCGGGCCCCAGGCCCAGGTGTTGCGGAACCACAGCGTGGGCAGCACGTGCAGGGTGGCCGCCTCGTCGGCCCGGTTGGCGACGGTGACCAGGATGCACAGGTCGGTCGGGGACGCCTTGGCGTAGTCGACGGTGACCGCCCAGTACCTGTCGTCGTCGAAGATGCCGGTGTCGACCAGCTCGTACTCGTTCTCGTCCCGGCCGCGCAGGGCGTTGACGGCGACCAGCTCGTCGTACGGGAAGGCGGCCTGCGGGTAGTGGTAGCGCCAGCGCATCCACGAGTGGGTGGGGGTGCTGTCGAGGTACCACCAGTATTCCTTGGCGTCCTCGCCGTGGTTGCCGCCGTCGCCGCCGAGGCCGAACATCCGCTCCTTGAGGATCGGGTCCACCCCGTTCCACAGCGCCAGCGCGAAGCAGAACGTCTGCCGGTCGTCGCAGACGCCCGCCATGCCGTCCTCGTTCCACCGGTAGGCTCTGGACCGCGCGTGGTCGTGGGGGAAGTAGTCCCACGCCGTGCCGTGCTCGCTGTAGTCCTCCCGTACCGTCCCCCACGCCCGCTCGGACAGATAGGGACCCCATGCGCGCCAGTCCTGCTCCCCGGCATCGGCCTGGGCGAGCCGGAGCCGCTCGGCGTCGGGGGACGGGGCGTCGGAGGGCGATCTGTCGGTGAACACCTGCACATTTTCGACGCCGCCGGGGTACTTGACCACAGCGGCCATTGTCGTCGTGGCGTGTTACACCTCGCCGCCACAGGAGGAAAGAAGTTGATCGAGTTCGGTTTCGGGCCGGGGGTCTGCGGTGAACTGGCCGACGGGGCGACCCGGGAATGGCTGGTCACCGACGGTCTCGGCGGGTACGCCATGGGCACGGTGAGCGGGCTGCGGACCCGCCGCTACCACGCTCTGCTGGTGGTCGCCGGGGAAACTCCGGCCGCCCGCCGGGTGGGACTGGTCAGCCTGGACCCGGCGGTGGTCCTGCCGTCCGGGGCCCGGGTGCGGCTCGGCGCGCACGAGTGGAACTCCGGGGTGGTCGACCCGCGCGGCTACGAATACCTGGAACGGTTCGACCTGGTCGACGGGCTGCCGCGCTGGCGGTGGCGGATCGGCGACGTGGTGATCGAGCGGGAGCTGGCCATGACCCACGGCCGGTCCGCGGTGGCGGTGGTGCACCGGCTGGTGGCCGGCGGCCCGGTCCGGCTGGACCTCTCGGCCGCCTGCACCTGGCGTGACGCGCACGGCGAGCGGCGGGCCGACGGCCCCACGCCCCGGGTGGAGCCGGCCGACGGCGGCGCGGTGGTCGAGGGCGCGTTCCGCCTCGCCGGCCCGGACTGGACGCCCGAGGGGCAGTGGTGGCTGGGCGTGCACCACCGCGAGGAGGCCGCCCGGGGGCTGCACCCCGACGAGGACCTGTGGTGCGCCGGGCGGTTCTCCGGCGCGCTGGAGCGCCCCGGGGACACCGTGTCGGTGCTGGCCTGGGCCGGTGACCTGGCCGAGGAGCCGCCCCCGGCGACGCAGGTGGTGGCGGCGGCCCGGCAGCGGCACCGGGCGGTGGTGGCGGCGGCGAAGCCGGCCGACGCGGTGGACGCGACCCTGGCGCTGGCCGCCGACGCGTTCGTGGTGCGTACCCCCGCCGGGCCGGACGTGGTGGCCGGGTACCCCTGGTTCGGCGCCTGGTCGCGGGACACGATGACCTCGTACGAGGGGTTGTTCCTGTGCACCGGGCGGGCCGACGAGGGGCGGGAGCTGCTGCGGGCGTACGCGGCGACGCTGTCGGAGGGGATGCTGGCGAACACCGCCGACACCGGTCGGGTGGAGTACAACACGGTCGACGCGACGCTGTGGTACCTGCACGCGGTGGGCCGGCACGTCACCGTCACCGGCGACACCGACCTGGGCGACGAGCTGCTGCCGGCGCTGCACGGGGTGGTGCGGGCGCACCTGGCCGGTACCCGGTACGGCATCGCCGTCGACCCGGACGACGGGCTGATCACCCAGGGCGGCACCCCGGGCACCGCGCTGACCTGGATGGACGCCCGGGTGTACGGGGTGCCGGTGACCCCCCGGGTCGGCAAGCCGGTCGAGGTGAACGCGTTGTGGATCAACGGGTTGGCCGGGTTGGCGGAGCTGACCGAGCTGGCCGGGCAGGACCCGGACGAGCTGTGGCGGCTGCACGACCGGGCCCGGGAGTCGTTCGGCAAGCGGTTCCCCACCCCGGCGGGCTGGCTGCACGACGTGGTGGACGCGCCCGCCCCGGCGTACCCGCTGGGTGGGGCGGCGCACCACGACGACGACCTGCTGCGCCCCAACCAGCTGCTCGCCTGGTCGCTGCCGTACGCGCCGTTGGAGCCGGACCCGGTGGCGCTGCGTCGGGTGGCGGCCGGGCTGTTCACCCCGCTGGGGCCGCGTAGCCTCGCCCCCGACGCGCCGGAGTTCGCGCCCCGGCACCGGGGGGGCCCGGCGGAGCGGGACGGCGCCTACCACCAGGGCACGGTCTGGCCGTGGCTGGTCGGGCCGTTCGTCGAGGCGTACCGGAAGGCCGGGCTGCCCACCGACGACCTGCTGGTCGGTCTGGTCGGACATCTGGGGGAATTCGGCCTGGGCTCGGTGAGCGAGACGGCGGACGCCACCGCCCCGCACGCCGCCACCGGATGCCCGTTCCAGGCGTGGTCGGTGGCCGAGCTGCTGCGCGTCCGACGGGCCCGATAGGTACCCGTTACACACCGGCAACGGTGGCGTCTCCGCTGGTTATCCAGTAGTCGGCAGGATGGGCCCCGACCCCGGGCCGCACACGGACACCCTCATGGTGTCCTACCGTCGCGCGCCCAGGACACCACCCGAAGGGGGCCGCATGTCACCGGACGCCGACGTGATCGACATCCACCCCGCCCGGCACCAGCGGGTGCTCATGCTGTCCTGGGAGTACCCGCCGGTACTGGTCGGCGGCCTCGGCCGGCACGTGCACGCGCTGGCCACCGCCCTGGCCGCCGCCGGGCACGAGGTCACCGTGGTCACCCGGCACGCCGAGGGGGCGCCGCTGGAGGAGTACGCCGACGGCGTACGCGTCCTGCGCGCCCCCGAGGACCCGGTGACCTTCCCGCTGGCCACCGGCTCCCTGCTGGCCTGGACGATGGCGTTCAACCACACCCTGACCCGGACCGCCCTGCGGGCCGCCGACACCGCCGACTACGACGTCGTGCACGCCCACGACTGGCTGGTCGGGCACACCGCCGTCACCCTGGCCGAACACCTCGACCTGCCGCTGGTCACCACCATCCACGCCACCGAGGCCGGCCGGCACCAGGGCTGGCTGCCCGGGGAACTCAGCCGCACCATCCACGGCGTCGAGCACTGGCTCAGCAACGCCTCGGCCCGGGTGATCGCCTGTTCCGGCTACATGCGAGCCCAGGTCAGCCGGCTGTTCGACGTACCGGCCGGGCGGGTCGACGTGGTGCCCAACGGGGTCGACGACCGGGCGTTCCGGGCCCGGCCCCGGGCGGTCGCCTCGGCCCGCGCCCGGTTCGCCGGGGACGGCCCGCTGGTCGGCTACGCCGGTCGGCTGGTCTACGAGAAGGGCGTGCAGCACCTCGTCGACGCCGTGCCCCACCTGCGCGACCGGCACCCGGGGCTGCGGGTGGTGATCGCCGGGGACGGCCCGTACAGGGACGAGCTGGTCGACCAGGTACGCCGGCTGCACGTCGGCGACAGCGTCCGGTTCACCGGTTTCCTCGACGCCGGGCAGCTCCCGGCGTTGCTCGCCGCCACCGACGCGACGGTCGTACCGAGCCTCTACGAGCCGTTCGGCATGATCGCCCTGGAGGCGGCGGCGGCCGGCGCGCCGCTGGCCGTGGCGAGCACCGGCGGGCTGGCCGAGATCGTCGAACCCGGGGTCACCGGGGTGACCTTCCCGCACAGCGACCCGGGCGCGCTGGCCGGGGCGGTCGACCGGCTCGTCGGCGACGAGGTCTTCGCCCGTCGGGTGGCCCGGCGGGCCCGCACCATGGTCGGCGAGCGGTACGGCTGGGCGGCCATCGCCGCGCGTACCGCGGGCAGCTACGCCACCGCCCGCCGCGACCACGACGGTTTCCAGGCCCGGCGGGCGGCGGGCCTGCTCGCCGGTGGTCGGCAACGGATCACCATCCCCGAGGGCAACCTGCTGCAATGGGACGGCGCGGCCTGCTGACCGGATCGAGACCTGACAACCGATAGGTCCGCCCCGATCCATTGGCTACGGTGTACCTCGGCCGATGGTGAGGAGAACGGTGCAGCAGGTAGTGATCGCCGGCCGGTACCGCCTGTTGAACTTGGTGGGCCGGGGTGGCATGGGCCGGGTCTGGCTGGCGCGCGACGAGGTGTTGCACCGCGAGGTGGCGGTCAAGGAGGTGGTGCCCCCCGCCTGGCTGGCCGACGACGAACGCGACGAGGTGCGGCTGCGGACGCTGCGCGAGGCCCGTACCGCGGCCCGGCTCAACCACCCCAACGTGGTCCGGGTCTACGACGTGGTGCAGGTCGAGGAACGGCCGTGGATCGTGATGGAGTACGTCCTGTCCCGGTCGTTGCAGACGGTGCTGGACACCACCGGCCCGGTCGACCCGGTCCGCGCCGCCGAGGTCGGGCTGGCGCTGCTGTCCGCGTTACGCGCCGCGCACTCCGCCGGGGTGCTGCACCGCGACGTGAAACCGCAGAACGTCCTGGTCGCCGACGACGGGCGGGTGATGCTCACCGACTTCGGGCTGGCCACCTTCGACGGCGGTGACGGGCTGATGACCCGCCCCGGGATGGTGCTCGGTTCCCCGCAGTTCGTCGCCCCCGAACGCGCCGCCGACGGGGTGTCCAGCGTGGAGGCCGACCTGTGGTCGCTCGGCGCCACCCTGCACGCCGCCGTCGAGGGCCGCTCCCCGTACGCCCGCAGCACCGCGATGGCCACCCTGGCCGCCCTGGCCACCTCCCCACCGGACCCGGCCCCGCACGCCGGGCCGCTGCGTCCGGTGCTCGACGGGCTGCTGGTCCGCGACCCCCGGCACCGGATCCGCCACGACGAGGCCGCCCGCCGTCTGGAGGAGGTGACCCGGGCGACGCCCCGGCCCGAGCCGCCCACGGTGGTGCTGCCCGTCCCCCGTCCGATGGGCGTGGCCCGACCGACCCCGCCGCCCGGCACGGGCGACCCGCCGACGCCCCCGCGTACCCGCGCGGACCTCGACGCCGAGCGGGACTGGGGACCACCGGGCCGCCGGGCCGCCGCCGACGCGGCCGACCGGCCCGTCTCCCCCACGTCCTCCGGTTCCCCCGGCCCCGAGCCGACCGGTCACCCGCTGGTGGGGGGCGCTCCCGGGCCCGCCGGGCCCGGCGGCCCCGGCCGGGAGCCGGC
>NZ_JBMDWU010000262.1:0-32105 GCF_048594385.1 Micromonospora sp.
GAGGCGGAGCGCTTCTTCGGCCACCTCTCCCCCACCGATCACGCCGACCTCATCCGCATCCTGCGCACCCTGCGCGACTGACTGCGCCCCTCGTCACCCGCTCCGCCCGACCCCGACTCAGACCTGCCCCAGCTCAGCCCGACCGACCCTGCCCGACCAAGTGGCGGCGGCTGGGCTGGGCTGGGCGTAACGGGTCGGGGGCGGGGTATGCGCGGTCGGTGCGGGTGGTGGTGGTCGGTGCGGGGTTCTCGGGGCTCGCCGCGGCGGCGGCGTTGTGCCGGGGTGGGGCGCGGGTGCTGGTGCTGGAAGCCCGGGATCGGGTCGGGGGGCGGGTGGCGACCCGGTGGCTGGACGACGGCACGACGCTGGACCTGGGCGCGCAGTGGATCGGCCCGACCCAGGAACGGATGGCCGCCCTGGTGGCCGAGCACGGGCTGACCATGTTCCCGTCGGCCGCGCAGGGCCGGCCGGTGGTGCGCTGGGACGGGCGGTTGCGGGAGACACCGCCGGAGTCGGTCCGGCAGACGGTCAACCTGCTGGACGACCTCTGCGCCGGGGTGGACCCGGCGGCTCCGTGGCGGGCGGCGCGGGCGGACGAGTGGGACCGGCTCACCCTCGGCGGCTGGTTGAGCACCGCCGCACCCGATCCGGTGACCGCCCGGTACGTGGGTCGGCTGATCGCCGGCGGGTTGCTGGCGGTGGACCCGGACGAGGTGTCGCTGTTGCAGGTGCTGTTCTATCTGCGCAGCGGCGGCGGGAGCGGGTTGCTGCTGGGGATGGCCGGGGGTGCCCAGCAGGATCGACTGGTGGGTGGGCCGGCCCTGCTGGCGGAGCGGATGGCGGCGGCGCTGCCGTCGGGGACGGTACGGTCCACGGAACCGGTGCGGGCGGTCCACCAGGACGGTCACGGGGTGGTGGCGTACACCGACGAGGGGGCGTACCGGGCGGAGGCCGCGGTGGTGGCGGTGGCCCCGGCGCTGGCGGGCCGGATCGCGTACTCACCGGCGCTGCCGGCCCTGCGCGACGCGTTGACCCAGCGGATGCCGATGGGGTCGGCGTTGAAGCTGCACGCGGTCTACCCGACGCCGTTCTGGCGGGCCGACGGGTGTTCCGGGGTGACCACGTCGACCGACGGGCCACTGACCGAGACGGTGGACAACTCGACGCCGGGTTCGACGCGTGGGGTGCTGACCGCGTTCAGCTACGGCCGGCAGGCCCGGGAGCTGCGCCGGCTGTCGCCGGGCCGGCGACGGGCGGCGGTGCTGGCCGCGCTGGTGGAGCTGGTCGGTCCGGCCGCCGCCGGGCCCGACGACCTCGTCGAGTACGACTGGTCGGCCGACGAGTGGACCCGGGGCTGCTTCTGCGGGGCGCTGACCCCCGGTTCGTGGCGGGACCACGGTCCCGAGCTGCGCCGGCCGGTGGGGCGGGTGCACTGGGCGGGCACCGAGACGGCGACCCGGTGGGCCGGTTACCTGGAGGGCGCGGTGCTGGCCGGCGAGCGGGCGGCGGCCGAGGTCCTGGCCGGTCCCGGCACCTGACGCACCCACCCACCTCCCGACCGTCAGAGGCACCGCCGACAGCACCACGTGCAGCACTCGATAATCTTGATTCTATCTATTGAAAACTATCTCCGGCCGTGACCTAATACCTGACAGTTCCTTTCGTTGCTCCCGCCGCAACCACGCGGTATCCCCCAGGGAGGGAAAGATGAACCGTCTCCGTACGCTCACGGGCACGCTGCTGACGACCGCCACCATGGTCGCCGCCACCCTCGGCGTCGTCACCCCGGCCACCGCCGCCCCGGCCGGCCTGCCCGGCATGGACGTCTCCAGCTACCAGGGCAACGTCAACTGGTCCGCCGCCTGGAACAACGGCGCCCGGTTCGCCTACGTGAAGGCCACCGAGGGCACGTACTACACCAACCCGTACTTCGCCCAGCAGTACAACGGGTCGTACACCGTCGGGATGATCCGGGGTTCGTACCACTTCGCCCGGCCGGACACCACGACCGGCGCGACCCAGGCCAACTACTTCGTCGACCACGGCGGCGGCTGGTCGAAGGACGGCCGGACGCTGCCCGGCGCGCTCGACATCGAGTACAACCCCTACGGCGCGACCTGCTACGGGCTTAGCCAGAGCACGATGCGCAGCTGGATCGCCTCGTTCGTCAACCAGTACTACGCCCGCACCGGGCGCTGGGCGACGATCTACACCACCACCGACTGGTGGACCACCTGCACCGGCAACTACAGCGGCTTCGCCGCCACCAACCCGCTCTGGCTCGCCCGGTACGCCGGCACGGTGGGCACGCTGCCGGCCGGCTGGGCCACCTACTCCTTCTGGCAGTGGGCGTCGTCGGGCACCTTCCCGGGCGACCAGAACGTCTGGAACGGCACCCTCGACCGGCTCCGGGTGCTGGCCTGCAACGGCCCCTGCTGACCGCGACCGGAGCACCGCAGCCGCCCGGCCGGCCCGGTGACGACCCCGGCCACCCCGGAGTCGTCACCCCGGTCGACCCCCGGCACCTCCCCCACCCCTGAGGAGCCCGCCATGTCCGTACCCGTGTCCCGGCGCAGCGTGCTGCGCGGCGCGGTCCTGCTCGGCACCGCCGGGGCGCTCGCGCCGACCCCGTTCGGCGGATCCGCCGCAGGCGCCGCCGCGGTGGGCCACCCCACCGTCGACCCCACCCCGACCACCGGCGGCACGCCGGCCGGCGGCAGCGCCCTGACCACCGGCAGCACGTCGGCCGGCGGCCGGGTCGCCCTCGGCCGCGTCGACCAGCCGGTGATCGCCAACTGCGCCACCTGGGGAGCCCGACCGCCGTCGTCGCCGGTGAGCGTGGTCCCGAACCGACCCAACAAGATCATCGTGCACCACACCGCGTTCCCGAACTCGACCGACTACAGCCTGGCCCACGCGTACGCCAACTCGCGGGAGATCCAGGACCTGCACATGGACGGCAACGGCTGGCTGGACTCCGGGCAGCACTTCACCAACAGCCGGGGCGGCCAGCTCACCGAGGGTCGGCACGGCAGCCTGTACGCGCTGCTGCACGGCCAGACGATGGTGCAGGGCGCCCACTGCGTGGGGCAGAACAGCCAGGCCATCGGCATCGAGAACGACGGGATCTACGTCGACGTGCAGCCGCCGCAGGCGCTCTGGGACAGCCTGGTGGTGTTCTGCGCGTTCACCTGCCAGCAGTACGCCATCCCGGCCAGCCAGATCTACGGCCACAAGGACTTCGCCAGCACCCAGTGCCCGGGGCTGCTGCACGACCGGTTGCCCGAGCTGCGCTCCGCCGTCGCCGCTCGACTGGGTTGATTGCTTATATAAGTGATGCCTGATACAAAGGGGACCGTGCACGCCTTCGACGTCCTCGGCGACCCGGTACGTCGGCGCATCCTCGAACTGCTCGCGCAGGGCGAGCGGAGCGCCGGTGGGGTCTGTGCGGTGATCCAGGAGGAGTTCGGGATCACCCAGCCCGCCGTCTCGCAGCACCTCAAGGTGCTGCGGGCCAACGGGTTCGCCACGGTCCGCCCGCAGGGCGCCCGCCGGCTCTACGCGGTCGATCCCGCCCCGCTGCGGGAGGTCGACAGGTGGTTGGAGGGGTTCCGCCGGTTCTGGACACCGGCCCTGGACGCCCTGGCCACCGAGATCGCCCGGGGTCGGCGCGAACGGCGGGCGCACACCACAACGGACGATCCGACCGAGCACCGGAGCACCTCATGATCGAGACCAGCCAGCAGATCAGCGCCGTACGACGCACCGTGGGCAGTCGCACGCTCGAAGCGGGCGAGGCGCGGGTGCTGACCATCAGCCAGACGTACCCGACGACGCTGGACGACCTCTGGGACGCCTGCACCAACGCCGAGCGCATCCCGCGCTGGTTCCTGCCGATCTCGGGCGACCTGCGGTTGCACGGCCGCTACCAGTTCGAGGGCAACGCCGGTGGCGTGGTGCAGCGCTGCGACCCGCCGAAGAGCTTCGCCGCCACCTGGGAGATGGGCGACGAGACCAGCTGGATCGAGGTCCACCTCACCCCGGAGGGCGACGAGCGGACCCGGTTCACCCTGGAACACGTCGCCCACGTCGACGACGTCCGGTGGACCGAGTACGGCCCCGGCGCGGTCGGCGTCGGCTGGGACTCCGGCCTGCTCGGCCTCGCCAGCCACCTCGACGCCGACGGTGGGGGGATCACCCCCGACCAGGCCGCCGAATGGATCGGCTCGCAGGACGGGCGGCGCTTCATGACGCTCAGCGGCGAGGCGTGGGCCGAGGCCGACATCGCCGGCGGCACCGACCCGCAGGCCGCCCGGGCCGCCGCCGCCCGCACCATCGCCGCGTACACCGGCGCGCCGCCGGCCTGACGGTACGGGTCGCGCCGGGTCGCCGGCCCGACGCAAACCCGGGTGCGTGCTGTCGGTGCCGGCGGTCAGACTGGGCGGCATGTCGATGCGCCGCGCCGAAGACGTCCTCGCCCTGCACCGCGCCGGGCAGCGGGTGCGCTACCTCTGCTTCTGGGGGCACCAGCCGCAGCGGGACGGCACGGTCGGCCACGGCTGCCTGAGCCAGTGGTGGCCGGCGTCGTTCACCGTCGACGGGCGGCGCTTCCCCACCGCCGAGCACTGGATGATGTGGCGCAAGGCGCTGCTGTTCGACGACGCCGAGGCCGGGGAGCGGGTGCTCGCCGCCGGCCACCCGCAGCAGGCCAAGGCGGTCGGCCGCCAGGTCCGCGGGTTCGACCAGGCGGTGTGGGAGGCCGAGCGGTACGCCGTCGTGCTGGCCGGCAGCCTGGCCAAGTTCGGCCAGCACGCCGACCTGCGGGCGTACCTGCTGGGCACCGGGGACCGGGTGCTGGTGGAGGCGAGCCCGGTCGACCGGGTGTGGGGGGTCGGGCTGGCCCCCGACGACCCGCGCGCCGGGGACCCGGGCCGCTGGCGTGGGCTCAACCTGCTCGGGTTCGCCCTGATGGAAGCCCGGGAGATCCTGCGCGACGACCGGCCGACCGACCCCGGGCCGACGGCGGACCTGCCCTGAGCCGGGTGGCCCGGGGGCGGTAACGTGCGGCGGCATGACCGTCCTGCCGTACGCGCACTGCCACTACTGCGGGACGGCCTACCCGCCGGACGCCGGCTGGCCCCGGTTCTGCGCGGCCTGCGGCCAGACGGTGTGGCGCAACCCGACCCCGGTCGCGGTGGCGCTGCTGCCGGTGCGGACCGACGCCGGGCTCGGCCTGGTGGTGGTACGCCGGGACATCGAGCCGGCCCGAGGCCAGCTCGCCCTGCCCGGCGGTTTCGTCGAGTACGGCGAGGAGTGGTCCGAGGCGCTGGTCCGGGAGCTGCGTGAGGAGACCGGGCTGGTCGACGAGGCGCAGCGGGCCCGGCTGTTCGCGGTGCACGGCGCCCCGCACGGCGGCACCATGATGGTCTTCGGGGTGCTGCCGGAGCGGCCGGCCGCGCAGCTGCCACCGTCGACGCCGACCGAGGAGGCCACCGAGTGGCTGGTCCTCACCGAGCCGGTCGAGCTGGCCTTCTCGACCCACACCCGGGTGCTGGCCGACTTCCTGGCCAGCACCTGAGGCGGAGCGCCCCCGCTGATGGCGGGACCGCCCGCATCCTGACGGGACGGGTCAGCCGCGGGTGTTCCAGACCAGGGGCGCTGCGCGGATCCACGCGTCGTCCTCGATCGTCCGGACGAGGAACCGGGCGAGGTCGGCGCGGTTGATCCGCGCGCCGGGCTTCTCGGTGCCGGCCTCGGCGGCCCGTACGTGGCCACCGGCGGGCTTGTCGGTCAGGGTCACGGCGCGGGCCAGGGTCCAGTCGATGCCGGACACGGCACGGACGACCCGGTCGACACCGGTGTGGTCCTCGAAGCCCGTTCTGATGTTCGACAGCCTGATGAACGCCCTGACCAGCGGGTTGAGCCGCGCCCAGTCGTCGCCCGCGCCCTGCGTGGAGGTCAGCACGATCCGGCGGATGCCCTGCTCACCCATGACGGTGAGGGTGTGGCGGGCGGCGGTGGTCATGAACATCGGCGGGCTGACCGGCCTGGCCCACGGGTTGTCGGAGGCGCGGGCGTTGTTCAGCACGCTGATCACCCCCTCGACGCCTTCGGCGGCCCGGCGGATGTCGTCGATGGTCGCCGGGGTGCCCCGGATCAGCTCGACGCCGGCCGGTGCCTGCACCTGGTCGGGGTCACGGACGAGCGCGCGGACGTGGTGACCGCGCTGAGCCGCGTACGCCAGCACGTGAGCGCCGGTACGGCCGCTGCCGCCGAGGACCAGGAGGTTCTTGCTCATGGTGATCAGATGCCTTTCGCTCGGTTCCGGGGTGGGTCAGGCGGCCGGCCGACCGGTCAGGGCAGAGCCCGCTCGGCGGGGCAGCCGGGATCAGGCGCGCTGGGGGACGGCACAGCCGTCCGGTCCGCAGGCCGGGCCGTCGCCGGCGTGGCCGGTGCGGGGGTGGCTGTCGTTCCAGACCGTGCGCAGCAGCTCAAGGAGGGTGTCGCTGTCCTGGGCGCCGGGCACGCCGTAGCGGTCGTCGACGACGATGAACGGCGCGCCGGTCGCCCCCAGGCGCTGGGCGCGGGCCGCGTCGTCGCGGACCTGCCGGCGGTAGCGGCGGTCGGTGAGCACCTGGCGGGTCTGCTCACGGTCCAGGCCGAGTTCGTCGGCCAGCCCCAGCAGGTCGTCGGAGGAGAAGACCGGCTCGGCCCGGCCGAAGTACGCGGTGAAGATCGCGTCCCAGGCCGCACGGTTCCTGCCCTGGGCGCTGGCGTGGGCGAGGAACTCGTGCGCCAGGTCGGTGTTGCCCACCGTGTTGTCCAGCACCTGGTACGGGGCCAGCCCCTCGCTCGCGGCGAGCTTCTCGATCCGCCGGGTCGAGGTCTCGGCCTGGCTGCCGTCGACACCGTGCCGGCGGAGCAGGGCCTCGCGGACGGGGAAGGTGGTCCCCTCGGGGAAGCTGCTGCTGAGCGGGAACGAGTGGTGGACCAGTTCCACCTCGTCCGCGTGCTCGAACCGCTCGATGGCCCTGGTCACCCGGTGGTTCCCGAGGCCGCACCAGGGGCAGGTCACTTCGGACCAGATCTCCACTTTCATCACGTACCTCCTTTTCTTATGAGTTGTGCGTAGCGCAACGGTAGGCCAGCATGGGAGGCGATACAAAAGGCACATCGGTGTGCGTGCCGGAGAGGAATGTGCGTCATGGAGTCGGCCGACGGAACAGCGGCGACGGCGAGGGCGGCGGCGGTCGGGCCGTGCGCGGCCATCCCTGCCGAGCACATGGACTTCATCCGCCAGACCCTCGACCGCGTCGGCGACAAGTGGAGCCTGCTGATCATCGCGGTCCTGGAGTCCGGACCGCTGCGCTACACCGACCTGCAACGGCAGGTCCCCGGCATTTCGCAGCGCATGCTCAGCCTCACCCTTCGCCAGCTCGGGCAGGACGGCCTGATCACCCGCACCGCCTACGCCGAGGTCCCTCCGCGCGTCGAGTACGCCCTCGCCCCGCTGGGCCGCGGCCTGCACGAGATCGTCACCTCGCTGATCGGCTGGGCCGCCGACCACCACGACGAGATCCGCGCCAACCGCGAGCGCGCCGCAATCACCGGGGCCTGACCGCCACGCGAGCGGAACGCCCCCTCCTCGCCGGCCGGCACCGACCCGACGCGCCCGGCCGGGCTGCCGGCGTCAGGTCAGCCGGCGGCGTCGGGTCAGCCGCGGGCCGGCTGGGGGGCGAACGGGACGCTCGGCGTCGGGACGGTGGCCTGGTCACCGGCGGGGTGTCGCCACAGGCCCCGGGCCCGCAGGATCGGCAGCACCCCCTCGCCGAACCAGTACGCCTCCTCCAGGTGCGGGTGGCCGGAGAGGATGAACTCGTCGATGCCGAGCGCGTGGTACTCGGCGATCCGGTCGGCGACCTCGGTGTGGCTGCCCACCAGGGCGGTGCCGGCCCCGCCCCGGACCAGCCCCACCCCGGCCCAGAGGTTCGGGGCGACCTGCAGCCCGTCGCGGCTGCCGCCGTGCAGGGCCAGCATCCGGCGCTGCCCCTCGGACTCGCTGCGCCGCAGCCCCTCCTGGGCGGCCCGGATGTCGGCCTCGTCGATGCCGTCGAGCAGCCGGCCGGCCTGCGCCCAGGCCGCCTCGGCGGTGTCCCGGGCGATGACGTGCAGCCGGATGCCGAAGCGCGGCGACCGGCCGGCGTCGGCCGCCAGGGCGCGGATGTGGTCAAGCTTGCCGGCCACCTGGGCGGGCGGCTCACCCCAGGTCAGGTAGACGTCGCTGTGCCGGGCGGCGACCGGGCCGGCGGCGGCGGACGAGCCACCGAAGTAGACCGGGGGCACCGGGTCGGGCAGCCGGGCCAGCCGGGCGCCCTCGACGCGCAGGTGTTCCCCGACGTGCTCGACGGTCTCCCCCCGCCACAGTGACCGCACGACGTGCAGGAACTCGTCGGTGCGGGCGTACCGGGCGTCCTTGTCGAGGAAGTCGCCGTAGGCGCGTTGCTCGGCGGACTCCCCGCCGGTGACCACGTTGAGCAGCAGCCGGCCGCCGGACAGGCGCTGGAAGGTGGCGGCCATCTGGGCGGCGAGGGTGGGTGAGAGCAGCCCGGGGCGGAACGCGACCAGGAACTTCAGCCGTTCGGTGACCTCGGCCAGCATCGCGGTGGCCAGCCAGGCGTCCTCGCACCACGCCCCGGTCGGGGTGAGCGCGCCGACGAAGCCGAGCTGCTCGGCGCTGCGGGCGATCTGCCCGAGGTAGGCGACGGTGGCGGGACGGGCCCCACCGGCGGTGCCGACCGCGACGCCGTGGCCGCCGCCGACGATGTCGCGGCTGTCGCCGTAGGTGGGCAGGAACCAGTGGAAGGTCAGCGACATCGGGGGTCCTCCTGAGGGATGGGACGACGGCCACGACAGGCTACCCATAAATCCTATCGGCTTGGTAGGTTACTGCGCGCCGCCGACCTGCGGCGTCGCGAGCCCACCGTCCACTTCCGAGGAGCCGACATGCCCACCCCGCCGAGGAGCCTCCGCCGGCTGGCCACCGCCCTGTTCACCGCCCTGTCCCTGGCCGCCGTCGGCGGGGTCACCGGCTGCGCCGACGACGCCGACGCGCAGGCCGGCAAGGGCCCGCTGCGCATCGGCTACCAACGCTTCGGCGGGCTGAGCCTGGTCAAGGCCCGCAACGCCGCACCCGACGCGCAGTGGTCGCTGTTCGAGAGCGGGCCGGCCCTGACCGAGGCGCTCAAGGCCGGTGCCATCGACATCGGACAGGTCGGCGAGGCGCCTCCGGTCTTCGCCGCCGCCGCGAAGATCCCCTTCTCGGTGATCGGCACCTCGGCCCCGATCCCGCAGGGCGAGGCGGTGCTGGTCAAGCAGAACAGCGGCCTGAAGACCTTCGCCGACCTGCGCGGCCGGACGGTGGCGCTGAACAAGGGCAGCAACGTGCACTGGCTGCTGGTCCGGCTACTGGCGGCGAACAACATGACGCTCAAGGACATCAACGTCAAGTACCTCAAGCCGGCCGAGGGACGGCCCGCGTTCGACAACGGCCAGGTCGACGCCTGGATCATCTGGGACCCGTACTTCGCCCTCGCCGAGCAGCCCGGGGTGACGGTGCTCGCCGACGCCACCGGCCTGGCCAGCAACCGCGAGTACGTGCTGGCCTCCCCCGAGGTGGTGCGGGACCGCACCGACGACGTCCGCGCCTTCCTCACGACGTACCGGAAGGTCACCGACTGGGGCATCGCCAACCCCGGCGAACGCGCCACGGTGCTCGCCCCCGAGCTGAAGATCCCGGTGGACGTCACCACCCGGGCGCTGGCCCGCAGCGCCCGCCCGCTGGCCCCGGTCACCCCCGCCGTCGGTGCGGAGCTCCAGGCCATCGCGGACGGCTTCACCACCCTCGAACTCGTCCCCGGCCCGGTCGACATCGCCGGTCGGGTGGACGACCGGTTCAGCGCGGTGTTCCAGTGAGCAGCACCGTGGTGGTCACCGCGCCACCGGCCGCCGTCCCGGCTCCACCCGACGCCGGCCCGCGCCGTCGGGCCGGGCGGCGCTGGTGGCGACTGGTCAGCCCGGTCCTGCTCGTCGCCGGGTGGGAGGCCGCCGCCCGCGCCGGGCTGCTCGCCCCGGACAAGCTGCCCGCACCGAGCCGGGTGCTCACCACCGGCGTACGGCTGGCCGGCGACGGAACCCTCGGCGTCCACCTGCTCGACTCGCTCACCCGGGCCGGCGTCGGGCTGCTGCTCGGCGGGGTGCTGGCGCTGGTGCTCGGTGCCGCCGCCGGCCTGCTCCGGCTCGGTGACGACCTGGTCGACCCGCCGGTGCAGATGGCCCGGATGCTGCCCCACCTGGGGCTCGTCCCACTACTGATCATCTGGGTGGGGATCGGCGAGTCGTTGAAGATCACCCTGGTCGCGCTCGGGGTGTTCTTCCCGATCTACTTCAACACCTACGCCGGCATCCGGGACATCGACGAGCGGCTCGTCGAGGCGGCCCGCACCTGCGGCCTGGGACCGGCCGCGCGGCTGCGGCACGTGGTGCTACCCGGGGCGTTGCCGTCGCTGTTCCTCGGGCTGCGGCTGGCGATCGGGGCGGCCTGGCTCAGCCTCGTCGTCGGCGAGCAGGTCAACGCCCAGACCGGCGTCGGTTTCCTGATGATGGAGGCCCGGGAGTTCAGCCAGACCGACGTGGTGGTGCTCGGTCTGGTCATCTACGCGCTGCTCGGGCTGCTGTCCGACCTCGCCCTGCGGATGCTGGAGAGGAGGACCCTGACATGGCGACGCGGACTACGGGCGACCTGACCGGCCCGACGTACGGGACCGGCGACGCGGCGGACCGGGCGGGCGACGCGGCGGTGCTCACCGCCCACGGGGTGCGGCGGGCCTTCGACGGCCGGCCGGTGCTCGCCGGGGTCGACCTGGCCATCGCCGCCGGTGAGGTGGTGGCGCTGCTCGGCGGCAGCGGCTCCGGCAAGAGCACCCTGCTGCGGATCCTCGCCGGCCTCGACGCCGACGCCCCCGGCGGGGCCCGGGTACGGGGCACCGCCGCCGTGGTCTTCCAGGAACACCGGCTGCTGCCCTGGAAGCGGGTCGGCGACAACGTCGCGCTGGGGCTGACCGGCCCCGACGTGCGGGCCCGGGTGGACCGGGCGCTGACCGAGGTGGGGCTGGCCGACCGCCGCCGGGCCTGGCCTGCCGAACTCTCCGGCGGTCAGGCGCAACGGGTCGCGGTGGCCCGCGCGCTCGTCCGCGAGCCGGACCTGCTGCTGCTCGACGAGCCGTTCGGGGCGCTCGACGCGCTGACCCGGCTGCGGATGCAGTCCCTGCTGCGGCGGCTGCGCGCCGAGCACGGCTTCGCCGCCCTGCTGGTCACCCACGACGTCGAGGAGGCGCTGCTGCTCGCCGACCGCATCCTGCTGCTCGACGGGGGCGTCATCGCCGAGGAGATCGTCGTCGACCTCGGTCCCGTCGGGCACGCCGCCGACCGACCCGCCCGCTCCCCCGAGCAGCCCGCCTTCGGCGCGTTGCGTCGCCGGCTGCTCGACCGCCTCGGCGTACCCGCCGTCTGACCCCGGGAGACCCCGATGACCCGCTGGACACCCGACCCGAGCTTCTACCCCTCCCCCCGCGAGGCGGCCACCGCGCCCGTCGAGAAGCTGGCCTACGTCGCCGCGTTCGACCGTACGGCGCAGCGGCCCGACGCGATCGTCGTGCTCGACACCGACCCGGATTCCGCCGACTACGGCCGGGTGGTCGGCTGGACCGACCTGCCGCACACCGGCGACGAGCTGCACCACTTCGGCTGGAACGCGTGCAGCAGCGCGCTCTGCCCGACCGCCCCGCATCCGCACGTCGAGCGGCGCTACCTGATCGTGCCGGGGCTGCGGTCGTCGCGCATCCACGTGTTCGACACCCGGCCGGACCCGCGCGCCCCGCAGCTGGTGAAGGTGATCGGCGCGCAGGAACTGGCCGAGAGGTCCGGCTACTCCCGCCCGCACACCGTGCACTGCGGTCCGGACGGCATCTACCTGTCGGCGCTCGGCGGCGTCGACGGTGCCGAGGGTCCGGGCGGCATCGCCGTACTCGACCATGCCACCTTCGCCGTCCGGGGAGCCTGGGAGGCCGACCGGGGCCCGCAGTTCCTGGCGTACGACGTGTGGTGGCACCTCACCCAGGACGTGCTGGTCACCAGCGAGTGGGGCACCCCGTCGATGATCGAGGACGGCATCGTCGGCGAGCTGCTGCTGGGACGGAAGTACGGGCACGCGATCCACTTCTGGGACCTCGCCAAGCGCCGGCACGTGCAGCGGGTCGACCTCGGCGACCAGTACCAGATGCCGCTCGAACTGCGCCCCGCGCACGACCCGACCCGGTCGTACGGCTTCGTGGGGGTGGTGATCAGCGTCGAGGACCTGTCGGCGTCGGTCTGGTTGTGGCACCGCGACGTCGACGGCGCGGACGCCGGGTGGGCGGTGACCCGGGTGATCGACATCCCCGCCGAGCCGGCCGATCCGGCCGACCTGCCGGACCTGCTCAAGCCGTTCGGCGCGGTCCCCCCGCTGGTCACCGACATCGACCTGTCGGTGGACGACCGGTTCCTCTACGTCTCCTGCTGGGGCACCGGGGAGCTGCGCCGGTACGACGTCAGCGACCCGTTCCACCCGGTGCTGGTCGGCTCGGTGCGCCTCGGCGGCATCGTGGCCCGCACCGCCCACCCGGCCGCGCCGGACGCGCCCCTGGCCGGGGGCCCGCAGATGGTGGAGGTCAGCCGGGACGGCCGCCGGGTCTACGTCAGCAACTCGCTCTACGGCTCCTGGGACGACCAGTTCTATCCCGACGGGGTGGGCGCCTGGCTGGCCAAGCTGGACGTCGACCCGGAGCGCGGCGGGCTCACCCCGGACGTGCGGTTCTTCCCGCACGGCGAGCAGTTCCGGGGGCTGCGGGTGCACCAGACCCGGTTGCAGGGCGGCGACGCCAGCTCCGACTCGTACTGCTTCCCGTGACCGGGCGGACCCTGCTGGCGGTGGCGGCGCTCGGCGCGTTCCACGGGTTGAACCCGGCGATGGGGTGGCTCCTCGCGGTCGCCCGGGGGTTGCAGGAGCGTCGCCGGGCGGCGCTGCTGGCCGCGCTGCCCCCGGTCGCGGCGGGTCACCTGGCCTCGGTGGCGGTGGTCGCCGCACTGGTCTCCGCCACCCGCTCGGTCACCGCCAGCACCGCGCTGACGGTGACCGGCGGGACGGTGCTGGTCGGGTTCGGGCTGTGGCGGTTGTTGTCCCGGCGGCACTTCCGCTGGGCCGGGATGCGGCTGTCGTCGGCGCAGGTGGCCGGCTGGTCGTTCCTGATGTCGTCGGCGCACGGTGCCGGGTTGATGCTGCTGCCGGTGCTGCTGGCCGACCCGCCGGCCGGCGGGCACGCCGGGCACCTGGCGGCGGCGCCGGCCGGAGCGCTGAGCGGACTGGCCGCCGCCGGGGCGCACACCGTGGCGATGCTTGCCGTCGCGTCGACCGTCGCGCTGCTGGTGTACGAGGTGCTGGGGGTCGGGGTGCTGCGCCGGGCCTGGTTCAACGTGGACCGGCTGTGGGCGGGGGTGCTGGTCGCGGCAGGGGTGGTGACGCTGGCCGCGGCGATCTGACCGAATGGCCCCGGCCCCGGTCGGCCAGTGGCTCTCCCAGGCGACAACTCCTACTGATTCAATAGGAGTTACCGTCGCCGAGCCGAAGGAGCCCCGGTGTCCACCGTTGCGTCGTACGACGAGGCCGACCACGACGCCCGCCGGGCCCGGCAGTGGCTGGCCGGCCAGGCCCGCGCCGACGGGGTGTCCCGTGCCGACCTGGTGGCGCTGGGCACGGTGATGAGCGCCCTCGCCGCCGCCGAGGACGCACCGGAGCCCGTCGCGCCCGCCGCCGGGCCGGTCGGGGCGGACCCGGGCATCGTCAAGCCGCTCGACCCCGCGCTGCTCACGCCCTGCGACGGCAACGCCGAGATGCGCTGGGAGGCGATGGCCGGCCGGGGGTACGTGGTGCCGAACGACAGGTTCTTCGTCCGCAACCACACCCACACCCCGCGCATCGACGCCGACACCTGGCGACTACGGCTGTACGGCGACGGCCTGCGTGCCGCCCCGACCCGCCACGCCCCGGTCGAGTTCGACTACGCCGCCCTGCGCGCGCTGCCCGCCGTCGAGCTGCCCGCGCTGGTGGAGTGCGCCGGCAACGGGCGGCACTTCTTCGCCAGCCAGCAGGACACCCCGGCCTCCGGGGTGCAGTGGCGGCTCGGGGGCGTCGGGGTGGCCCGCTGGCGCGGGGTGCCACTGGCCACCGTGCTACGGCACGCCGGGTTGACCGCCGACGCGGTGGACGTGATGCCGGAGGGCCTGGACCCGCCGTACGTCACCGGGGGTGTCGACCTCGGCCGGGTACGCCGTCCGCTGCCGATCGGCAAGGCCCTCGACGACGTGCTGCTCGCGTACGAGATGAACGGGGCGCCGCTGCCGGCGGACCACGGCTTCCCGGTCCGGGTGGTGGTGCCCGGCTGGATCGGGATCTCCTCGATCAAGTGGGTCGGCGCGATCGAGGTCTCCACCACCCCGCTGTTCTCCCCGTGGAACACCAGCCTCTACCGGATGTTCGGTCCCGGCCAGCCGGCCGACGGCGGGCCGGCCGGCACCCAGTCGGTCAAGAGCGCGTTCGAGCTGCCCTGGGACGCCCGGCTGGCGGCCGGCGTCGAGACCACGCTGACCGGCCGGTCCTGGTCCGGGGCCGGTCCGATCGACCGCGTCGAGGTCGACACGGGCGAGGGGTGGCGACCGGCCACCCTGGTCGGGGCGGACCGGGGTGGACCCTGGCAGCGGTGGTCGACGCGGTGGTGTCCGCCGACCGCCGGCCGGTGGACGCTGCGGGCCCGCGCGGTGGACGTGACCGGCCGCGGTCAGCCCGACCGGGCCCTGGGCAACGACCTCGGTTACCTCTTCGACGGGGTGGTCCGGCATCCGGTGACGGCGGTCTGACCCGCCCGCCGTCCATCCGCACCGCCACCCGGCGGGACCGCCGACCGCAGGACTGCCCGGCATCCGCCGGGCGGTGGGTGTCCGGCGTCGACGGGCGGCGGGCCACCCCCGCCACGTGGATCGGGTCGGCCGTCCGGGTGCGACGGGCGGCCGGACCGCCCCGGCGCGACGGTCGCCGCCGCGCCGGGGTGGGGTCGGTGTCCGGTCAGGCGCGGGCGCAGGTCGCCGTGCCGGTGGGACCGCTGCCGGTGCCCTGGAAGCCGAACTCGGTGCCGGCACCCGCACCGACGGCGCTGTTGTAGCTGACGCTGCGGAAGCTGACGGCACCGGCTGTGCCGGTGCTCTGCGCGCTCCACACGGCGGTGACGGTGGCATCCGACGGCAGGGTCAGGTTGACCACCCACCCGTCGAGCCCGGC
Organism: Micromonospora sp.; assembly: GCF_048594385.1. Taxonomy (NCBI): domain Bacteria; kingdom Bacillati; phylum Actinomycetota; class Actinomycetes; order Micromonosporales; family Micromonosporaceae; genus Micromonospora; species Micromonospora sp. The sequence continues at coordinate 15,425 of NZ_JBMDWU010000262.1, forward strand.
CGGGCCTGCGGTGACCTTGACGGTGGCCACGAAGCCGCCGGACCAGGAGTTCAACGACACCGACGTGGCGCAGTCACCGTCACCGGGCGGCGGGGTGGTGGTCGGAGGCGGGGTCGTCGTCGGAGGCGGGGTCGTCGTCGGCGGCGGCGTGGTGGGCGGCGGCGTGGTCGGCGGGACGGTGGTGCCGCCCGCGTTGAGCGCGTCCAGCGTGGAGGCGTACGCCGGCTTCCTGGTGCCGTTGCCGTCGAAGAGCAGCGGCGTGGCGCTGGACCGCCACGAGTCGGTGTCCCGGATGCCGGAGACGGTGATGCCGGTGCAGCGGGAGATCGCCAGGCAGGCGCGGACCACGCGGGAGTAGCTGTCGGCCTGGGAGCTGCCGGAGCCCTCGATGTCCAGCTCGGTGATCTGCACCTCGACGCCGAGGTCGACGAAACGCTGGAGGTTGGCCTGGTAGTCCGCCGGCACCGGTGACTGGGCGGTGAAGTGGGACTGGAAGCCGACGCAGTCGATCGGCACGCCCCGGGCCCTGAAGTCCCGGACCATGGCGTACACGCCGTTGCTCTTCGGGTTCTGCCCGTCGGTGTTGTAGTCGTTGTAGCAGAGCTTCGCGCCCGGGTCGGCGGCCCGGGCGGCCCGGAACGCCGCCTCGATCCAGTCGTCACCGGTGCGCTGCAGGTTCGAGTCACGACGCCCACCGCTGCCACCGTCGGCGAACGCCTCGTTCACCACGTCCCACGCGTCGATCCTGCCCCGGTAGTGGGTGGCGACCTGGGTGACGTGGTTGAGCATGGCGTTGCGCAGGGCGGTGCCGGACAGGACGGCCGTCCAGCGCGGTTGCTGCTGGTGCCAGGCCAGCGCGTGACCGCGGACCCGCATCCCGTAGGCCTCGGCGTGGCTGACCAGCTTGTCGCCACTGGCGTAGGTGAACTGGTTCGGGCTGGGCTCGGTGGCGTCCCACTTCATCTCGTTCTCGGCGGTGACCGAGGTGAACTCGCGGTTCAGGATGCCGACGTAGACGGAGTCGGAGAGCCTGTTCACCGCCACCGCGGTGCCGAAGTAGCGGCCCGTCTCGGCGGCGGCGGCACCGAGGGTGGTGCCGGCGCTGGCGCTGGCGGCGAGGACGACGGTGGTACCGACGGCGACCAGGCCGGTGGCGATCGAGGCCAGGGCGGCACGCAGCCGCGGTGGTGTGGTCCGACGCCCGCTGCTGCGGGCGGACACCTGGTTCATGGCAGAAGCCTTTCAAGACGGTGGGATGCACCGTCCCGACCTTCGCCCGAGTGCGGTGGCCGACCGGGGAGGCGGTGTGGTCGCCCGGAGGCCACACCCGCCCACGTCGTCGCTCAGCCGCCACCGCCGAGGTCGAGGGGTTGCCAGGGTGACGCTATCGAAACATCCTTAAGACTTCAACGAGCATCGATGTCTTGGCGGTGTCGTCGGCGCAGCCGCCGCTACTCGGTGGCGGCGAGGTAGCCGCTCGCCTGCAACTCGAACAGCTCCCGGTAGGGCCCGTCGGCGGCCATCAACGTGTCGTGGTCGCCCTGCTGCACCAGCCGACCACGGTCCATCACGAAGATCTGGTCGGCGTGCCGGACGTTGGCCAGCCGGTGGGTGATCAGCACGACCGTCCGGTCGGGCCGCCGCCGCAACTGCTCGAAGAGCGCGTGTTCGGCACGGGCGTCGAGGGCGGCCGACGGCTCGTCGCAGATCAGCAGCCGGGCGTCCCGGTAGAGACCCCGCGCGGCAACCAGCCGCTGCCACTGCCCGCCGGAGAGGTCGTGGCCGTTCTTGAACTCCCGCGCCAGCAGGGTGTCGTAGCCGAACGGCAACCCGGCGATCATGTCGTGCGCGGCGGCCGACCGGGCGGCGTCCTCGACGGTGGGCCCGGTCATGTCCGGGGCGCGGTCGTACCGGCCGATGCGGATGTTCTGCGCGGCGGTGAACGGGAACTTCCACCACTCCTGGGTCATCACCGCCACCTGGGCGGCGGTCGACGCCGGGTCCAGCTCGGCGACGTCGACGCCGTCCCACCGGATCGCCCCGCCGGTGGGCCGGTAGAGACCGGCGATCAGCTTGGCCAGGGTGGTCTTGCCGGAGCCGTTCTCCCCGACCAGCGCGACCACCTCGCCCCGCCGGACGGTGAGACTGACCTCGTCGACGGCCGGGGCGTCGGTGTCCGGGTAGCGCAGGCTCACCCGGTCCAGCTCGATGCTGTCGAACCCGGTGGCGGGCCGCCCCGGCGCGGTGCCGCTGCGCCCCTCGGCGCGGTCGAGGAAGTCCCGGTAGTCCTGGTAGTAGAGGGCGTCCTCGTAGAGGTTGTTGGTGGCGAAGACGGCGAGGGCGAGGCTGCTGCGGGCCGACTGGAGGGCGAGCAGCGCGGTCGCCGCCGCGGCCAGCGCGACCAGGCCGGCGAGCAGCAGCCCACCGAGCACGGCGTAGACCGCGAAGACGGCGACCCCGCCGACGGACATCCCGACGGCCCGGGTCCGGCTCTGCGCGCGGGCCAACCGCAGCAGCGCGGCCGTCTCGGCGCTCATCATCCGGCGGAACTCGGTGAGTAGGAAGTCGCGCATCTGGTAGGCCCGCACCTCGGCGGCGGTGTGCCGGTTGGCCATCAGGTTGGCCAGCATCCACATCCGGCGACGCCTGTTGATCCGGGCCAGCATGTCCAGGTACTGCCGGCGGGCCATCCGGACCGCGGTGACCGCCTCGGGCACCGCGGCGAGCAGCAGGCACGGCAGCAGCAACGGCTGGATCACGGTCACCGCGGCGGCGGTGGCGAGCACGCCCACCACTCCGGTGATCAGGTTGACCGTGTGGTCGACGATGGACGCCGCCTCGGCCGTGCCCCGGTCACGGACCCGGTCCATCTCCTCGGCGAAGCCGGCGTCGTCGAAGGCGGCCAGCTCGACCGCCGTGGTGGTCTCGAACAGCCGCAGCTCCACCGCGTAGGTGATCTGCGGGATCAGCCGGGCCTGCGCCCAGCCGGCGGTGACGGTCAGGGTGCCCTTGGCGGCCACCGCCGCCGCGGCGAGCACCAGCGCGGGCAGCGCGGCCCGGACCCGGTCCGGCGTCGGGCCGGCGGCGAACAACTCGCGCAGCACCCCGGTGGTGGCGAGCAGGCCGAGGGTGGTCATCACCCCGGCGGCCAGGTTCAGCCCGATCGCGGCGAGGGTGTCGCGCCGGCTGGTGGCCCAGGCCAACGCGACGGCCTCGCGCACCAGCCGGGGCAGCCGGCGGGCCACCGCGCGGAAGCTGGTGTGCGCGAACGTGGTGGCGTGGTGCATCCAGGCGCCGTCGGCCAGCTCCGGCAGATCGAGCCCGGCGTCGGCCGAGTCGTGCTCGGCGGGCTCGTCCGCGCCGACCGCACGGCGGGGACCGGTCACCGTCGCCATGGTTCCTCCCGGGCCGAAGGGGCGGGGCACGGGCGAGCCTACTGTCAGCGACGACAGGCTGTCTCGCCGTGGCGGCGTGTCGTACACCTGTCGCATTGGCGTGTCGCGGGGGGCGCCGCGCCGCCCGCCGCGCCGGGTCGCGTCGCGTGGCCGCGCCCCGGGTGGCAGGCTGGACGCGAACCGTCGGCGGCACCACGCGCCGACGACCGTCGTGAAGGAGAAGATCGACCCGATGGCTGCGAGTGTGACCACCACCGACGAATGGCAGGCGCTGCGCAAGCACGCCGAGACGATGCGCGGCACCCACCTGCGGGAGCTGTTCGCGGCCGAGCGGCAACGGGGTGAGCGGCTCACCGGCGAGGTCGCCGACCTGCACGTCGACTACAGCAAGAACCTCGTCACCGACGAGACGATCGGGCTGCTCACCGCGTTGGCCGGGCGGGTCGGGCTGACCGACCGGATCGCCGCCATGTTCGCCGGGGAGCACATCAACTCGACCGAGGACCGGGCCGTGCTGCACACCGCGCTGCGGCTGCCGCGCGACGCCGCGCTGACCGTGGACGGTCAGGACGTGGTTGCCGACGTGCACCGGGTGCTGGACCGGATGGCCGCGTTCAGCGAGCGGGTCCGCTCCGGGCAGTGGCGCGGGCACACCGGCGAGCGGATCAGCACGGTGGTCAACATCGGCATCGGCGGTTCCGACCTCGGCCCCGTGATGGCGTACGAGGCACTCAAGGCGTACCGGGACGCGGGGATCGACTGCCGGTTCGTCTCCAACATCGACCCGACCGACATCCACGACAAGACCCACGACCTCGACCCGGCGAGCACCCTGTTCGTGGTGGTGTCGAAGACCTTCTCGACGCAGGAGACGTTGGCCAACGCCGAGCAGGCCAAGACCTGGCTGCTGTCGGGCCTGGACGCCGACGACGACGCGGCGATCGCGAAGCACTTCGTGGCGGTGAGCACCAACGCGGGCCGGGTGGCCGATTTCGGCATCGACCCGGAGAACATGTTCGGCTTCTGGGACTGGGTGGGTGGCCGCTACTCGCTGCCGTCGGCGGTCGGGCTGTCGGTGATGCTGGCGGTCGGGCCGGACCGGTTCCGCGAGCTGCTGGCCGGCTACCACGCCGTCGACGAGCACTTCCGCACCACGCCGGTGGAGCGGAACCTACCGGCGCTGCTCGGGCTGATCAACGTGTGGTACGTCGACTTCCTCGGCGCGCAGACCCACGCCGTGCTGCCGTATTCGCAGTACCTGCACCGGTTCCCGGCGTACCTGCAGCAGCTCACCATGGAGAGCAACGGCAAGTCGGTGACCCTCGACGGCACGCCCGTCGACCACCCGACCGGGGAGATCTTCTGGGGCGAGCCGGGCACCAACGGTCAGCACGCCTTCTATCAGCTCATCCACCAGGGCACCGTGCTGATCCCGGCGGACTTCATCGCGTTCAGCCAGCCCAACCACGACCTGGGCGAGATGCACGACCTGTTCATGTCGAACTTCTTCGCGCAGACCGCCGCGCTGGCCTTCGGCCGGACGAAGGAGCAGGTCGAGGCGGAGGGCACGCCCGCCGAGGTGGTGCCGCACCGGGTGATGCCGGGCAACCACCCGACCACCTCGATCATCGCGCCGAAGCTCACCCCGTCGACGCTGGGCCAGCTCATCGCGCTCTACGAGCACATCGTGTTCACCTGCGGCGCGGTCTGGGACATCAACCCGTTCGACCAGTGGGGGGTGGAGCTGGGCAAGGTGATGGCCAACCAGCTCGCCCCGAAGCTGACCGGTGACGCGCCGGACCTGGCCGACGTGGACTCCTCCACGGCGGCGCTGATCCGCCGCTACCGCCGGGAGCGCGGCCGGGCCTGAGGTCCGGACGGCCGCTGCCGGGCACCCGGCGGGGGTCATCGGTGAGGTACGTCGGGACGGCGGCCGGGTCACCCGACCCGGTCGCCGATTCTTTCGACCCGACTGGTCCAACCAGTTGACGAGTTGACCGGTACGCCGCCAGACTGCTGCCGTGACCTTCGTGCCGGTGCCCCGCAGCTCCGTCTCCGACCACGTCTTCGGCCAGCTCCGTGACGCCATCGTCAGCGGGCGGCACTCCCCGGGTGACCCGCTGCCCGGGGAACGCGAACTCGCCGCCGCGTTCGCGGTCAACCGGCACGCCGTACGGGAGGCGTTGCGCCGGCTCCAGCAGCTCGGGCTGCTGCGGGTCAGCCAGGGTGGCGTCACCCGGGTGCTGGACTGGCGGGTGCACGCCGGCCTCGACCTGGCCCTGTCCCTCGCCCAGTCCGGCGACGTGCTGCCGGTGGAGAACCTGGTCCGGGACATGCTGGAGATGCGCGCCTGCGTCGGGGTCGACGCGGCCCGGTGCTGCGCGGTGCGGGCCACCGGGGCGGTACGCCGGCTCGTGGTCGACACCGTGGAGGGCTTCGCCGCGCTCGCTCCCGACCTGTCCGCGATGGCCGAGGCGAACATCGCGCTGTGGCGGCACATCGTCACCGGCAGCGGCAACACCGCCTACCTGCTCTCCTTCAACAGCCTGGTGGCCGGGGCGCTGGCCGTCGGCGAGGTGCCGCCGGCCCGACGCGCGGCCGAACTGCTGGACGTCGCCAGGCACCGCCGGCTGGCCGCCGCGATCGCCGACGGCCGGGGCGACGACGCCGCCACCGAGGCACACATCCTGCTCACCGCGTCCCTCACCAGCCCGACCGGCTGACCGTCGGACATCTGCCACCGGTCGACCCGCACCACCCCACCCGCCGACCCGTCCCGGGCGTCCACCCCCGTCGCCCGTCCCCCGGAAGGGAACGTCGCGCATGATCCCCGCCGTGCTCTACGCCGTACCGGCATTCCTGCTGCTCATCGCCGTCGAGGCGTGGTCGTACCGGTTCGCGCCGGACGACGACGAACGCGGCTACGAGCTGCGGGACACCACCACCAGCCTCACCATGGGCGCCGGCAGCCAGCTGATCGGCTTCCCGTGGAAACTGCTCACCGTCGGCCTCTACGTCGCGCTGTGGACCGTCGCCCCGGTGGTGCAGCTCTCCCCCACCAGCGTCGGCACCTGGGTGCTGCTGTTCGTCGCCGACGACCTGGCCTACTACTGGTTCCACCGCACCCACCACGAGGTGCGCCTGTTCTGGGCCAGCCACGTGGTGCACCACTCCAGCACCCACTTCAACCTCTCCACCGCGCTGCGGCAGAGCTGGACGCCGATGACCTCACTGCCGTTCTGGCTGCCGCTGGCGCTGCTCGGCATCCCACCCTGGATGATCTTCCTCCAGCAGTCGGTCAGCCTGCTGTACCAGTTCTTCCTGCACACCGAGCGGATCGACAGGCTGCCCCGACCGGTCGAGTGGGTCTTCAACACCCCGTCGCACCACCGGGTGCACCACGGCGCGAACCGCGAGTACCTGGACCGCAACTACGGCGGCATCCTGATCGTCTGGGACCGGCTCTTCGGCAGCTTCGCCCCGGAGGACACCGCCGTGCGGTACGGGCTGACGACGAACATCGGCACCTACAACCCGCTGCGGGTGGCCACCCACGAGTACGCCGCGATCTGGGCCGACGTCCGGCGGGCCAGATCGTGGCGGCACCGGCTCGGGCACGTCCTCGGCCGTCCCGGCTGGCAGCCCGCCCGATGAGCGGCGCCCGCGCTACCCGGCGACCCGACCGGGGCCGGCCGGCGTCCGGTGTGGCCGGTCGGTGGTGGCTGGGGGCGTTCGGACTGGCCGCCGTCGTCGAGCTGACCGGGGTCGCCCTCGACGCGCCGGCCGTGCAGTGGGCGGCCAAGCCGCTGCTCGCCCCGCTGCTGCTCGGCTGGCTGCTCGCCGTACGCCGGCGGTGGGACCCGGTGGCGACCGGGCTGGTCTGCGCGGCCGCCGGTGACGTGGCGCTGCTGGTGCCCGGCAGCACCGCGTTCCTGCTCGGGATGGGGTGCTTCCTCGGCACCCAGCTGGCGTTCCTGACCGCGTTCCTGCGCCACCGGCGGCCACCCGCGCCGGCCGTGGCCGGCTACCTGGCACTGTGGGCGGCGGGCAACGCGCTGCTCTGGGGTCGGCTGGGTGACCTGCGGCTGCCGGTGCTCGGCTACAGCCTGGCGTTGACCCTGATGGCCGCCGCCGGCTGGGGGGTGTCCCGGCGGGTGGCCGCCGGTGGCGCGCTGTTCCTCCTGTCCGACCTGCTGATCGGGGTCGAGGCGACGGGCGTCCGGCTGCCCGGCCACGGGCTGTGGGTGATGACCACCTACCTCGCCGCCCTGCTCCTGATCACCACCGGCTGGGCGGGCCGCCGGGTCGGGCCGCCCCGCGCCGACCCGGCTCAGCCGAGGGCGGCGACCAGGGCCTCCGGAGCCATCGTGGACGGGCGGTCGCTGACCTGACCGTCGCCGATCTCCACCAGCCGCCACCGGCCGTCGGTGCGCCACGCCAGGTCGGCGGTGACGAAGGGCAGGTCGAGCGCCGTCACCACGGCGGCCAGCGGCCCGAGGTCCACCGGCACGTCGGGCAGTTCCGCCGGGGTGTCCGGGTGCGGGCCGGTGAGCACGCAGCGGCCGTCCACCCACCAGGTGCGGATCTCGACGCCGGCGAGGGGCTCGAAGCGGCGCAGCACGAAACCGCAGGCGAAGTCGTCGTCACGCAGTTCGCGCAGCCGGGTCGCGACCCGCCAGGCTGCGTCACCGTCGGCCAACTCCGGCACGAAACACGCCTCGTGCCAGTGGTGCTTGGCGGATTTGGTCCAGTCCCGCAGCACCGCCGGACCGCCGCCCAGCGCGGTACGGGCGCGGTCGAAGTCGGACCGGTCGACGCCGACCGTCCAGCAGGACTGCGGGGTGAGCGCCGCGGCCGTGGCGTACCACCCGGGCAGCTCGTGGGCGCGGCGGTACCGGTCGGGGTCGGTGCGCAGGGTGACCTGCCGGGCGCGCAGCGCCCCGGCGAAGCCGGCGTACCGGGCGGCGGAGAGCATCCAGCCCCGGTAGACCGCGTCGTCGGCCGCGGGCACCCCGGCGACCGCCCGGGTGACGTCCCGCCCCGCCGCGAGGGCGTCGTGGTCGACGACGGCGACCGGGTGCCCTGCCGCCCGGGCGGCCTGCGCCTCCGGCGCGAAGTGCGGGTCCGGTCGACGGGGACGCAGCGGGTCGGCGGGGACGATCAACAGCATGCCCGCATCCTCCCCCGGCAGACCCGCCCGCACCCATCGTCTTTTCCCGCGAACGCGGCACACGGATTTACCCGGAATGGGGGCACGAACGGTCACGCTGTCGGACAGTTCCGCAGCGTGGCGGTGGTCATCCCCACCCGGGGCGGTTGGTTTCGCTTGCGCGCGGGGTGGAGACTCTTCTTCGGTACCGACAAAGGGGGAGACCGTGCCCGACACCGACCGCCCGCAGCGACATACCCGAGCCGCCGTTCCCGCCGGGGTCACCGATCCGCTCCTGTGGCGGATGGCCCTCGATGTGATCGACGCGCACCATCCCGACCAGGCCGGGCGTTGCGACAACCTGCTCTGCGAACACCAGGAGTGGCCCTGCGACGCCGCACGCAACGCCCACCGGGCGCTGACCATGGCCGGCGACGTGACGACCGGCGTCATCGACGACCGACGCACCGTACGGGAGCAGCCCGGCCGGCCCGCGCGGCGCACGCGTACCGTCGAGGCGGCCTGACCCGTCGATCGCCGTCCCCCTCGCCCCCGGCGGCTGGCGCACCGGGCCGGTGAGGGGGACGCGACCTGTCTTCTTCCTGTCTCGCCCCCGGACCGCGCCGGCGGGCTGCCGAAGACCTGACCCGGCAGTCAGCCGAGGCGCTTGGCGGAGCGGATCGCGGTGGCCAGGTTCTCCAGCAGCGGGGCCGCGCCCGCGTACGAGAAGCGGGGCACCGCGTCCCACGGGGTGACCTGGTTGGCCTTGACGGCCGGGAGCTGCGCCCAGGTGGGCTTGGCCGCGAGGTCCTTGGGCTGCAACGCGGTGGAGCGGTTGTCCAGCAGGATCAGATCGGCCGGGAACTTGCCGGCGTTCTCCCAGCTCAGCACCTCGAAGTAGTCGCCGGCCTCCAGCTTGGTCGGCACCACGATGTCCACACCCAGCTCGGCGAAGTACATCAGGTCGGTGCTGACCTTCGGGTTGGAGACGTAGAACAGGTCGGGGCTGCCCGAGGAGGCCATCACCCGGATGCCCGGGTTGGCCTTGACCGCCGCCCGCACCTGCTCGGCGGCGGCCTCGAAGCGGGTCTTGGCCGTGGTGACCTTCGCGGCGGACAGGTCCGCGCCGAGGGAGCGGGCCAGTTCGGCGTAGCGTTCGATCGGGCGGGTCATCGGGGTGCGCGCGGTGGCGATCGCCACGCTCGGCGCGAGCTTGAGGATCTTGTCGCGGCTCTCGTCCGGGACGTACCAGAGGGCGTCGGGGTCGTACATGTGGGTGACCAGCAGTTCGGGGCGCAGCGCGGCGTACTTCTCCACGTTGAACTCACCCCAGACGTTGCCCAGCACGGTGACCTTGTCGACGTCGAGGTCGCCGGCCTGCGGCTCGCGGGAGCCGTCGGTGCGGGTGGTCTCGCCGAACACCCCGACGAGCGCGGAGTCGAGTCCGAAGTCGACGAGCGCGGCGGCCACCCCGGTGAAGGCGACCACCCGGGTCGGCGCGCTGGGCGCCTCGACCCTGCGCTGGCGGTCGTCGGTGAAACTCCACGGACCGGCCGGGCCGTTCCCGGCGGGCTTGGCCGGGTCGTCACCTCCGCCGCAGGCGGCGAGGAGCGCGGTCAGGGCCGCGCCGCCACCGGCGGCGAGCAGCCCTCGGCGGGAGAGGCGGGGTGAGGACGAGGAAGGCAACATACGACGTCTTTCGGTCAGGCCCGGACCGTGACGATCCGCGACAGCAGGGTTAGGCTAACCTAACCTAAGTCACTGTCAAACCTGCGTGCGCCGCTCTTTCGCCCCCTGGAGCCGACACTGTCCGCCACCCTATCCTCACCTACCGCTGCACCGGGCGTGGCGTCGACCCGCCGGCGCGTCGGCGTCCGGGCCGCCGGGCTCGGCACCGGCCTGCTGCTCCTCGTCGTCGTGACGGTGCTCAGCATCGCCGTCGGCGCGAAGCAGCTCACCCTCGTCGAGGTGTGGCACGGCCTGGTCTCCCCCGGCTCACCCGAACACGCGGTGGTGCAGCAGATGCGGCTGCCCCGGACCCTGCTCGGGCTGCTCGCCGGCGCGGCCCTCGGCGTGGCCGGCGCCCTCATGCAGGCGCTCACCCGCAACCCGCTCGCCGACCCCGGCCTGCTCGGCATCAACGCCGGCGCGTCCGCCGCCGTGGCCACCGCCACCGCCCTGCTCGGCGTCGCCACGGTCCGGGGCTGGATCTGGTTCGCCCTGCTCGGCGCGGTGGTCGTCACGGTGGCGGTGCACGCCGTCGGCGGCGGCCGACAGGCCACCCCGGAACGGCTCGCGTTGGCCGGGGCCGCCCTCAACGCGGTGCTCTACTCGTTCGTCAGCGCGGTGATGCTGCTCGACGCGGCCTCACTGGACCGGCTGCGGTTCTGGACGGTCGGTTCGCTGGCCACCGCCGACTTCACCACCGTCGCCACGGTGGCCCCGTTCATCCTGGCCGGCCTGCTGGTCGGGCTGGCCGGGGCCCGCCCGCTCAACGCCCTGGCCCTCGGCGACGACGCGGCCCGCGCGCTGGGCGCCAGCCCCGCCCTGATCCGGGCCGGTACGGTCACCGCGGTCACCCTGCTCTGCGGCGCGGCCACCGCCGCCTGCGGCCCGATCGTCTTCGTCGGCCTGCTCGTCCCCCACCTGGTACGCGCGCTGACCGGCCCGGACCTGCGCTGGCTGCTGCCCTACGCGGCGGTGCTCGCCCCGGTGCTGCTGCTCGGCGCGGACGTGCTCGGCCGGGTCCTCGGCCGGCCCGGGGAACTCCAGGTCGGCCTGGTCACCGCCGTGCTCGGCGGCCCGCTGTTCCTGCGTCTGGTGGCCCGCCGGTGAGCCGCACCCGACCCGCCGACCCGCCGACCCGGCCGCTGGCACGGGCGGTCCGCATCGGCACCCGCTCGGTACGCTGGCGCGGCCGCAGCGTGACCGTCGGACTGGTCGCCACCGCCCTGACCGTCGTCCTCGGCGTGCTCGCGATCGGTGGCGGCGACTATCCGATGAGCACCGCCGACGTGCTGCGCACGCTGACCGGCGGCGGCAGCGTCGCCGAGAACTTCATCGTCGGCGAGCTGCGGTTGCCCCGGCTGGTGACCGCGCTCGGCGTCGGGGCGGCCCTGGCGCTGTCCGGCGCGATCCTCCAGTCGCTGGTCCGCAACCCGTTGGGCAGCCCCGACGTGCTCGGCGTCACCCAGGGCGCGTCGACCGGCGCGCTGATCGTGGTGGTGACCGGTGGCGGCACCCTGCTGCTGTCCGGCGCGGCGCTGCTCGGCGGCCTCGCCACCGGCCTGCTGCTGTGGACGGTGGCCGGCCGGCACGGCGTGCACGGCTACCGGCTGGTGCTGGTCGGCATCGGCACCACGGCGATCCTCACCGGCGTCAACGGCTGGCTGCTCACCCGGGCCCCGCTGATGGACGCGGCGCGCGCCGTGCTCTGGCTCACCGGCAGCCTCGACGGGCGGGACTGGGCGCAGGCCGTCCCGCTGCTCGGCCTGCTGGCGCTGCTGACACCGGTGGTGGCCGGCACCGCCCGCGCGCTGAACCTGATCGAACTGGGTGACGACACCGCCACCGCGCTCGGCGTGCCGGTGTCGCTGGTACGGCAACTGCTGCTCGGCGCGGCGGTGCTGCTCGCCGCCGGGGCGGCGGCCGCCGCCGGGCCGGTGTCCTTCGTGGCCCTGGTCGCGCCGCACCTGGCCCGCCGGCTCACCCGGGCACCCGGACCGAACCTGGCCACCGCAGCCGCCACCGGAGCGGTACTGCTGCTCGCCGCCGACCTGGCCGCCCAGCGGACCATCGAGGGCCACCAACTTCCCGTCGGGGTGGTCACCGGATTGATCGGCGGGGCCTACCTGGTATGGCTGCTCGCCACGCGCCGTCGCGCGGCACGGATCTGAGGAGGACGCGGTGACGAGTCGACTCGGCGGGGTCGGGATGACCCTGGCCTACGAACGGCGGGTGGTGGCCCGGGACCTGACGGTGGCCGTGCCCGACCGGTCGTTCACGGTGGTGATCGGCCCCAACGCCTGCGGCAAGTCCACCCTGCTGCGGGCCCTGGCGCGGACGCTGCGGCCGACCGCCGGCACCGTGCTGCTCGACGGCCGGGACATCCACACGATGCGGTCCCGGGAGGTGGCCCGCACCCTCGGCCTACTGCCGCAGTCGTCGGTCGCGCCGGAGGGCATCACCGTGGCCGACCTGGTCGCCCGGGGCCGCTACCCGCACCAGGGACTGCTGCGGCAGTGGTCGGCCGAGGACGAGCGGGTGGTGGCCGAGTCGATGGCCGCCACCGGCGTCACCGAGCTGGCCGCGCGACCCGTCGACGAACTCTCCGGCGGGCAGCGGCAGCGGGTCTGGATCGCGATGGCGCTGGCCCAGCAGACCTCCCTGCTGCTGCTCGACGAACCCACCACCTACCTGGACGTCGCGCACCAGATCGAGGTGCTCGACCTGTGCGCCCGGTTGCACGAGGAGCAGGGCCGGACCCTGGTCGCGGTGCTGCACGACCTGCACCACGCCGCCCGCTGGGCCACCCACCTGATCGCCATGCGCGACGGTCGGGTGGTGGCCCAGGGCGACCCGCGTGAGGTGGTCACCGCCGCCCTCGTCGAGGAGGTGTTCGGGCTGCCCTGCCGGATCGTCGAGGACCCGGAGACGGGCACCCCGCTGGTCGTGCCCCGGGCCCGGCGCGGGCGTCAGTCCGGGCCGGTCAGCGCCGGGTAGTCGGCGGCGGTCAGCGGTCCGGTCGACAGCGAGCCGTCGGCGCGGGGCACCTCCAACGGCCGGCCGCGCAGCAGGAACGACACCCCGGCGACGTCGGGACGGCTGTCCAGGGTGCAGACGATCTGCCCGTAGGCCAGCACCTCGTCGCTGCGACCGGACTCCTCCCCCGGCGGCTCCACCTCCACCTGGGCCCGCCCGTCGACCAGCCGGGCGCCGAGCACGTGCACCGCCCCGGGCAGGGCGGTGCTCAGGCCGACCGCCCGTTCGGCCCGGGTGGGGCCGGCGAGCAGGCGACGCAGGTGCCCGTCCACCCCGTCGGCCGCGTCGACCTGCCGGACCGTACGCACCAGTTGACCGCTGCGGACCAGGCAGAACGCCTGCTCCACCCGGCCCGGGGCGCTGCTCGCGGCCGGGGCCGCGGGCGGGCCGAACGGCGGTTGCACCGCCCGGGGCTGCTGGTCGGCCGGCACCCCGCAGCCGGCGAGCAGCAGCACCGCCACCAGCGTCGACGCCATCCGGCGGGTCACGGCCGGCTCCCCGGCAGCTCCACCCGGAAGCGGGCGCCGCCGCCGGGCCGGTCGGACACGCGGGCCCGTCCACCGTGGGCGGCGGCGTGCTGGGCGACCAGCGCCAGGCCCAGGCCGGTCCCGTCGCCGCCGGCCCGGTCGTGCGCGGCCCGGCCTCGGACGAACCGGTCGAAGACCACCTCCCGGTCGGCCACCGGCACCCCCGGGCCGGCGTCGTCGACCTCGACCACCCCCGTGCCGTCGGAGAGCCACAGCCGCACCGCGACCGGGCCGCCGCCGTAGCGGACCGCGTTGTCCAGCAGGTTGACCAGCAACTGCTCCACCCGCCGGGGGTCGACCGACCAGCGTCCCGGCGCGGGCGGGCCGGCCTCCACCAGGGAACCGGGCAGGCCCCGGCCCCGGCACACGTCCCGGGCCAGCGCCACCACGTCGACCTCCTCACGCTGCGCCGGCCGGTCGCTGCGGGCCAGCTCGATCAGGTCGTTGACCAACTGCTGGAACCGGGTGATCTCCTCGCTGACCAGGCCGGCGGCGGTGGCCGTCCGGTCGTCCAACCGGTCCCGCCGCCGGGACAGCACACTCGCCGCCGCCGACAGCGTCTGCAACGGCGAGCGCAGCTCGTGGGCGACGTCGGCGGCGAACCGCCGGTCCCGCTCGATGCGGACCGCCACCTGGTCGGCCATCCGGTTGAACGAGGTGGAGAGCCGGGCCAGATCAGGGTCGGTGCCGGGGGCGAGCCGGGCCGTCACGTCGCCCGCCGCGATCTTCTCGGCGGCGTCGGCCACCGCCGTCAACGGCCGCAGCCCGTGCCGGGTGGCATACCAGCCGAGCGCCGCGCCGGAGCCGGCCACGGTGACCGCCACCACGGTCAACGCCAACGCCAGCACCTGGAAGGTCTGCTCCAGCTCCCGCAGCGAGGTGATCTCGTAGTAGCCGGTCGAGTCGGCCAGCGGCACACCGACCAGCAGCGCCGGCTGCCCGTCGACCCGGACCCGCTGCACCGCCGGTTCACCGTCGGCGACCATCGCCATCAGCCCGGCCGGCACCGCGCCGGACGGGCCCTCGTCGGCGGTGCGGGCGTACCAGCGGCCGTCGCGGTGCACCAGGGCCCGGCGGCTGCCCCCGGTGTCCAGGGTGCGTAGCACCTCGTAGATGTCCGGGGTGTCGGTGTCCAGGCCGGCCCGGACCACCGCCGCGTCGAAGTACGCGGCCCGCAGCGCCGTACGCTCCCGCTCGTCGAGCAGCGACCGGCGCACCAGCTCGTACGAGATCAGCGCCATCAGCGCCGACAGCAGCAGCGCCCCGATCGCGAACGCGGCGGTGACCCGGGCCCGCAGGCCGAGCCGCCTCATCGTTGCAGCTTGTAGCCGAGGCCCCGCAGGGTGACCAGGTGCCGGGGGTTCGCCGGATCGGCCTCGATCTTCTGCCGCAGCCGGCCCACGTGCACGTCGACCAGCCGCTCGTCGCCCGTCTCGTAGCCCCACACCCGGCTGAGCAGCTGCTGGCGGGACAGCACCCGGCCGGCGTGCTCGGCCAGCTCGCAGAGCAACCGGAACTCGGTGCGGGTCACCGGCACCGGTCGCCCCGACCGGCGCACCTCACCGGCCTCCGGGCTGATCTCCAACGCGCCGAAGACCAGCACCGGCACCGTCACCGACGGTGCGACGGCGGTCCGGCCCCGGCGGCGCAGCGCCCGCAACCGGGCCGAGAGTTCCTTGATGGCGACCGGCTTGACCAGGTAGTCGTCCGCGCCCGCCTCCAACGCGGCGACGATGTCGTGGGTGTCGTCGCGGGCGCTGACCACCACGATCGGCACGTCGTCGTCACGGCGCAACTGCCTGATGCACTCGAAACCGTCCAGACCGGGCAGCATCAGGTCGACCAGGACGTAGTCGGCGGCCTCCTGCCGCTGCGCCCGCAACCCCTCCTCCGCCGTGGCCGCCCCGCGCGCCAGGTAGCCCTCGTCCTCCAGGGCCAGCAGCAGCGCCAGACGGATCCGGTCGTCGTCCTCGATCACCAGTACGCCCGCCATCGGGAAATCGTGCCCGGTACGCGCCGACGATGACGAACCGGGCACGGCGAACGCGGGATTTGTCACGCAACTGACATACGTCCGCGCAACGGTCGCCAACCTCACCCCGGAGGCTGGGGCCGGACAGTGAGCGTGGAAGGAGGCCGAGTCGTGGGAGCGTCCCGCCCGGAGTGCACCGTACCGCTGGTGGAGGTGTGCGTCACCGACGACCTGGACCTGGCCGCGCTGGCCCGGTCCCGGCAGGTCTTCGACCGGCTCGTCGCGCTGCGCCCGGCCCACGTGGTGGTGGACCTGTCCGAATGCCGGCATCTCGACGCCGCCGCGATCGGGCTGCTGCTCGACGTGCACCGCGAACTGGCCCGCCACGGCGGCGTGCTGACCCTGCGGGACCCGAGCGCCCGGGCGTTGCGCGTGCTGAGCGCCGCCCGGGTGTCCCGGGTGCTGCCGATGGTCACCACCCCACGGGCCCTGCGGGTGGACGGCGGGCAGGTCCCGTCCGCCGCCCACCGGCAGCCCGCCCGGGAGCTGGTCCGGGAGCACAGCCGGTGAGCGTGCCCGGGATCGTCGCCGCCGTCGTCGTCGGGCTCGTCATCGGTGCGCTGGGACGCCTCGTCGTCGCACGCCGTACGCAGGTCCCGCTCTGGCTCACCCTCGCCGTCGGCCTGGTCGCCGCGCTGCTCGGCACCATCGTCAGCCGGCTGGTGGGCATCGACAGCGACGGTTTCACGCTACGGCAGCTGATCGTGCAGGTCGGCCTGGCCGGGGTCGCCGTGGCGCTGGTCGTCGGCACCGCCGGCGGCCGGACCGAGCCCTGACCCACCGGAACCGGTCGTGGCCCGGCGCGCGGGGTCTCCGG
>NZ_JBMDWU010000263.1:0-1851 GCF_048594385.1 Micromonospora sp.
GACGACGCTCCCACCGGGTCCGCGCCCGCCGGCGGCGCGGGTACGCCGGCCGGCGGCGAGCCCGAGCCGGCCCTCGTGGCCGGCGGCGACCCGGAGCCGACCCCCGTCGCCGGGGAGCCCGAACCGGCGTTGGTCGCCGGGGCCGGGTCGCCGGACCGGGCGGCGACGGCGCGTCCCGGGCGCCCGGAGCGGCCCCGTTCCGAGCGTTCGCCCAAGGACATGGCCCTGTCGCTGCTGGTGCTGCTGGTGCCGATCGCCCTGCTGCTCGCCTTCTACCGGGGCTTCCTCGGCGGCGAGCAGCCCACCACGGTCGACGCCGCCCCCGTCTACGAGCAGGCCCGCGCCGCGAACGTCTTCCCCGTCACCGAGCCGTCCGGGCTGGGCGACGGCTGGCGTACGGTGAGCGCCAGTTTCCGTACCGTCGACGACGGCGCGACCCTGCGGGTGGGGTATCTCACCCCGGAGGGGCGGGGTGCCCAGCTGGTGCAGAGCACCGTGCCGCCGCAGCGGCTGATCCCCGCCGAGCTGACCGCGCAGGGGCAGCCACAGGGGCCGGCCGACCTGGGCGGGGCGAACTGGCAGCGGTACACCGGGCGGGGCAACGAGCAGGCGCTGGTGCTCCTCGAACCGAACCGTACGGTGATCGTGGTGGGCGACGCCCGCGACAACGAGCTGCGGGAGCTGGCCGGCGCACTGCGCTGACCGGCGGCGGTACGGGTGGACCGGGCCGGGGGGATTGCGGAAGGCGACGTCCGGGAACAGAAGGGACACGACCCCGGGCCGGCCCGACCGGGCGGGGACCGTGCGCCGCGCGGGAAGTGTCACGCCCGTGCCGGCACGCCCCCGGTGCCCGCCGGGGGTCGGACGACCCGACTGGAGAACCCGACGTGACCATTCGACGTTTCAGTACGGCGGTCTTCGCCGCAGCGCTGCTCACCCCCGGCCTGGCCGCCTGCAACAACTCCGGCACCGGTGAGGCGGGGTCCTCCGCGTCCCCGTCGGTCTCCGGCAGCGTCGCCCCGGGCAGCGCCTCGCCCGGCACCTCCGAGGCCAAGCAGGCCCTGCTGGACTCCACCAACGAGATCCGCAACGGCAACTTCCGGTTCACCATGAGCGGGGTGGGGTCGACCGCCGAGGGGCAGGTGCACCAGCCCAGCCAGAGCGCCCAGATGAAGCTGAGCATCGGGGACGCGTCGTCGGACCTGATGATGAACCTGGACCTGATCCACGCCAAGCCGGACAGCTGGGTCAAGCTCGACCTGGGCGGCAAGTCCGCCAGCAGCATCCCCGGCGCGCAGAAGCTCAACCTCGGCAAGTACCAGCACCTCGACCAGACCCGGATCAAGGGCAACAAGTCGCTCGGGTTCGACTTCGAGAAGGTCGACCCGGCCGGCAGCGCCGTGCTGACCCAGGGCATCACCGAGGTCCGGCAGACCGGCGAGGGCAGCTATGCCGGCACCCTGGACGTGTCGAAGGCCGCCGAGGCGGGTTCCGTCGACCAGACGGTGATCAGCGCACTGGGCGCGCAGGCGCAGTCGGTGCCGTTTACCGCGAAGCTGGACCCGCAGGGCCGGCTCAGTGAGCTGGTGGTCCAGATCCCGGCCGCCGGCCAGAGCGCCGCGCAGGACATCAAGATCACCTACTCGGACTACGGCAACGCCACCGCCGCCCAGAAGCCCGCCGCCGACCAGGTGGTCGAGGCGCCGCAGGAGTTCTACAACCTGTTCAGCTGAGCGTGTGTACCGACGGCGGGGTGGGCCCCGGGGCCCCCCCCCCGCGGGGCCCCCCCGCCGCCGAAACCGGGGTTGGACGACCGGGGGGCCGCCGCCCCCCGGGGGGGGGGGGGGTGCG
>NZ_JBMDWU010000264.1:0-2091 GCF_048594385.1 Micromonospora sp.
AGAAGCGGCCGTACGTGCACGCGGTGGGGCACTGCTCGCGGTGTCGTACCACGGTCGAGCCGCGGCTGTCGTTGCAGTGGTTCGTCAACACCACCCCGCTGGCGAAGGCGGCCGGCGACGCGGTGCGCGACGGCCGGGTGAAGATCGAGCCGGCCGAGCTGGCCAAGCGCTACTTCGCCTGGGTCGACAACATGCACGACTGGTGCATCTCCCGGCAGCTGTGGTGGGGCCACCGCATCCCGGTCTGGTACGGCCCGGCGGGCGAGATCGTCTGCGTCGGCCCCGACGAGACGCCGCCGACCGGCGAGGGCTGGCACCAGGACGAGGACGTCCTGGACACCTGGTTCTCCAGCGGCCTGTGGCCGTTCTCCACCCTCGGCTGGCCGGAGCAGACCCCGGACCTGGCGAAGTTCTACCCGACCAGTGTGCTGGTCACCGGCTACGACATCCTCTTCTTCTGGGTCGCCCGGATGATGATGTTCGGCCTGTACGCGATGGACGGCCGGCAGCCGTTCGACACGGTCGCCCTGCACGGCATGGTCCGCGACCAGTACGGCAAGAAGATGTCGAAGTCGTTCGGCAACGTGGGCGACCCGTTGGACTGGGTCGACCGGTACGGGGCCGACGCGACCCGGTTCACCCTGGCCCGGGGCGCGAACCCGGGCGGGGACGTGCCGGTCAGCGAGGAGTGGTGCCAGGGCTCCCGCAACTTCTGCAACAAGCTGTGGAACGCCACCCGGTTCGCGCTGCTCAACGGCGCGCACACCACCGGCCCGCTGCCGGCCGCCGACGGGCTCTCCACCGTCGACCGGTGGATCCTGTCCCGGCTGGCGCACGTCACCGCCGAGGTGGACGAGCAGTTCGACGCGTACGAGTTCGCGAAGGTGTGCGACCTGCTCTACCACTTCGCCTGGGACGACGTCTGCGACTGGTACGTGGAGCTGGCCAAGCCGGTGCTCGCCGAGGGCGGGCCGGCCGCCGACGCCACCCGCCGGGTGCTCGGGCACGTGCTGGACCAGTTGCTGCGGCTGCTGCACCCGGTGATTCCGTTCGTCACCGAGGAGCTGTGGACGGCACTGACCGGCGGCGAGACCGTCATGACGGCAGCCTGGCCGACCGCCGACCGTGCGCTGGTGGACGACGCCGCGGAGCGCGAGGTCGGCACCGTTCAGCGGGTGGTGACCGAGATCCGGCGGTTCCGCTCCGACCAGGGGCTGCGGCCCACCCAGCGGGTGGCCGCCCGGCTGGACGGGCTGGCCGGGGTCCAGATCGCCGCGCACGAGCCGCTGATCCGTTCGCTGGCCCGGCTGGACGCCCCGGCCGACGACTTCCAGGCCAGCGCCACCCTCGCCATGCCCGGTGAGGTCAGCGTGGCGCTGGACACCCGGGGGTCGATCGACGTGGCCGCCGAGCGGGCCCGGCTCACGAAGGACCGGGCGGCGGCCGAGAAGGAGGTCGCGCAGGCCCGGGCGAAGCTCGACAATCCGGCGTTCGTCGGGAAGGCGCCCGAGCCGGTGGTCGCGAAGATCCGCGACCGGCTGGCGGTGGCCGAGGCCGACCTGGTCCGCATCGACGCCGCTCTGGAGGCGCTTCCCTCGTGACCGACCGCACCGATCAGACCAGCCGGCCCGGGGCCGGGCGCGGCGAGTTCGCCGCCGTCGACGCCGAGCTGGCCGCGCGCGGGTTCACCCGGATGCACTTCGAGCTGGACCGCATCGAGATGCTGCTCGACCTGCTGGGGAGCCCGCAGCGGGCGTACCCGTCGATCCACCTCACCGGGACGAACGGCAAGACGTCCACGGCCCGGATGATCGACTCGCTGTTGCGGGCCTTCGGCCTGCACACCGGCCGCTACACCAGCCCGCACCTGGAGACCGTCCGGGAACGGATCAGCCTGGACGGGGAGCCCGTCGACGAGGCCCGCTTCGTCGCCACGTACCGCGAGGTGAAGCCGCTGGCCGACCTGGTCGACCAGCGGTCGGCCGAGCCGCTCACCTACTTCGACCAGACCACCGCGGTGGCGTTCGCCACGGTCGCCCACGCGCCGGTCGACGTGGCGGGGGTGGTGGGGGGGGTGGGCGGTGGCGAGGA
>NZ_JBMDWU010000265.1:0-4591 GCF_048594385.1 Micromonospora sp.
GCGCCCCCCGCCGGGGGCCCCGCGCCCGCGGGGCGGGGGCCCCCGGACCGCCCGTGCCCGGAAGGAAACTTCTCATGCTCGACTCTGCGGTGCTGCTGGCCGCTGCGCTCACCTGCGCGGCGCGCGGCTGGCACATCTTCCCCCTGCGCCCCGACACCCGACCCGACGACGACCACGCGAAGCGGCCCGCGTTCCCGAACCGGTGCACCGCCGACAGGTGCGACCGCACCGACCCCCGCTGCCGGGCCGCCGGCCGTCACGTCGGGTGGGAAGACCGCGCCACCACCGACCCGGACCGCATCCGCCGCGCCTGGACACGCCAGCCCTACGGCATTGGCGTCGCCTGTGGGCCGTCGGGACTACTGGTGATCGACCTGGACGTGCCCAAGCACTCCGCCGACATCCCACCCGCCGACTGGGCCGGGGCACGTGACGGGGCGGACGTGCTCATCGCTCTGGCCGACCGGCACCACGGCACCATCGACCCGACGTACACGCAGCGCACCGGCCGGGGCGGAAGCCACCTGTTCTACCGCCACCCGACCACTGGCCCGACGATCGGCAACACGGTCGGGGAGTGGGGTGGGATCGGCTGGAAGGTCGACACCCGGTCACACGGCGGGTACGTGGTGGCCGCCGGCTCCACCGTCAACCGCCGCCCCTACACGATCACCCTCGATGTCGACCCCGCCCCGCTGCCCGCATGGCTGGCCGACCTGTTGGCGCCCACCGTGCGACCGGCATACCGGCCCGCTGCGGTGGCGTTGCCGCCGGCCCGGCGCGGCGCGTACCTCGCCGCCGCGCTCCGCCGGCAGGTCGCCCACCTCACCGCCGCCCCCGACGGGCAACGCAACCACGCCCTGTTCACCTCCGCCGTAGCACTCGGCCAGCTCGCCGCCGGGGGCGCGCTCACCGACACCGACGTGTACGCCGTCCTCGAACCCGCCGCCCTGTCGACCGGGCTACGGCCCGCAGAGGTGACGCGCACGATCGCGTCCGGGCTGCGCGTCGGCGCACGCCAGCCGCGCCACCTGAACAGCGCCGGGAAGGCGGCGGCATGACGACCCGGTTGCAGATCGGCTCCGGCCCGGAGACCATCCGCGTCCTCAAAGCCGCCCTGGTCGACGGGCTGCTGCCCGACACATACGTGTCCGCCGGTGCCCTGGTCCACATGGAAGCGGTTTCCGGTGGCCTGGCCACCGCCGCCGACGAAGACTCCCCACTGCCGGTATCGGCGAGCACGGTCAACCCCGCCGGCCTGGCCGGACTCCTCGCCGAACACGCCTACGTCTACCGCCTGAAAACCCGCAAGAGCGACACGGGAGACCCCGAAATGTACGAAGACGAGGTGACCCCACCCCGCGACATCCTGTCGTCCGTGCTGGCCGGCAAGACCTGGCCCGGCGTGCCGCCACTCCGCGGCATCATCGGCGCCCCGGTGCTACGCCGTGACGGCACCCTGTTGCAGCAACCCGGCTACGACCCACCCACCGGCCTCTACCTCGCCTCCAAAGTCGCCCTACCCCCCGTGCCCGACGAACCCACCCCCGAACAGGTGAACGACGCCCGCACGTTCCTGCTCGGCCGGTTCCTGCGCGACTTCCCCTGGTCGTCCGCCGCCGACCGCGCCAACTACGTAGCACTACTGGCCACGCCGATCCTGCGGCACTTCACCCGCTCCCTGACCCCGTTCGCCCTCATCGACGCCACCATGCCCTCATCAGGGAAAACGATCCTGACCGCAGGGCCGGGAATGCTCTACGGGCAACGGGTCATGACCTGGGCCTACTCGGATGAAGAACTCCGCAAGTCCATCACTGCGGTACTGGCAGAGCAGGTCGGTGTGGTCATCTGGGACAACCTCGCCGAAGGCACCGTCATCGACTCCGCCGTGCTCGCCCAGCTCGTCACCTCCGGCGTGTGGTCCGACCGGCAGTTGGGCGCATCCCGCAACGTCGCCACCGTCAACGACCGACTGTGGATGGCCACCGGCAACAACCTGCAAGTCGGCGGCGACATGGCAAGCCGCACCGTCCGGGTGCGCCTCGACCCCGACATGCCTCGCCCCGAACTGCGCGATCAAGCCGGATTCGGCATCCCCCACCTCGACCAATGGATCACCAACCCCACCAACCAACTCACCGTCCTGTGGCACCTCCTGGTCCTCGTCCTCGACTGGACCCGCCAGGGCGCACCACGGGTCACCGGACTGTCGATGCGGCAGTTCACCCCCTGGGCGCAAGCCCTCGGCGGATTCCTCCACCACCACGGCATCGACGGATTCCTCACCAACGCCGCCGACATCCGCACCATCGACGAAGACGAAACCCGCTGGCGCGCGTTCCTCACCTGCTGGCACGACCGCCACGGCAACCGGCCCATGACCGCCGCCGAACTCCGCCAAGACGCCGAACCCATGCACCTCGGCAGCGACATCAACGACCCATGGGACGGGCAGTTCATCACCACCCACAACGGCCGCCTACCCAACCCGCTGCAACTCGGTCGGTTGCTCACCGGGCAGGCCGGACGGTGGCGCGGGGAACACGTCGTCCGGGCCGGCAAGAACGACCGGGGCGACCGGTCGGTGTTCTGGGTCGAGCACCACCAGGGATGACAACCCGCTGAACCATCTCCGCATCTCCGCAACGCCGCACCAACCCCGCTCCACCAGCGGAAACACCCTGCGGAGATCACCACCTAGAGAACCATCGATCTCCGCATCTCCGCAAACACTGCGGAGATCACACCCCCTTTGCGGAGATGACCCCTCAACAGGACTCCGCATCTCCGCAAGCATTCGCCCAGCTCACAGCCATGTTTGCGGAGATGCGGAGATGCGGAGATGGTTCAGCCCTCCCACACACAGCACTACCCACCGCCGCCTACACCCCCACCACACCAACCCACTGAGAGCCACACAGACAGATCGACGCATGGCCGAACACCATGCCGCCCGAGATCTTGGCGCTACGGCACTCTCAGCAACCTTCTCCATCTGTTCCTGTCGATGCATGTCACGGAAATACGGGGAGAGACAGCGTGTCCAACACCGACAACCGCATCGTCCTGACCATCGAAGAAGCCGCCCAGCGGCTCGGCATCGGCCGCACCACCATGTACGCCCTCGTCAAGGCCGGACAGATCCGCACCGTCACCATCGGCCGTCTCCGCCGAGTACCCACCTTCTGCCTCGACGAGTACGTGCGGGATCTCCTGGCCGACCCGACGCCACTCGACCACGCCGCCTGACGAAAGGAGCCTGACGAATGGGACGCAAGCCCAACGGGGCGTCGAGCATCTACCTCGGCACTGATGGTTCCTGGCACGGACGGGTGACCGTCGGCGTGAAGGACGACGGCTCTCCGGACCGTCGACACGTACGGGGCAAGACGGAAGCCGCAGTCATCAAGAAGGTTCGACTGCTGGAACGGGAGCGGGACAGCGGGACGGTCCGCAAGGCTGGCCAGCGCTGGACGGTGAAGACCTGGCTCACGCACTGGGTGGAGAACATCGCCGCACCGGCCGTCCGAGAGAACACCATCGCCGGCTACCGGGTGGCGGTTTACCGGCACCTCATTCCCGGCCTCGGTGCCCACCGCATCGAGCGCCTGGAGCCCGAGCACCTGGAACGCTTCTACCGACGAATGCAGGACAACGGCAGCGCCCCAGCGACCGCCCACCAAGCGCACCGCACGATCCGAACCGCGCTCAACGAGGCGGTACGCCGGGGGCATCTGGCGAAGAACCCTGCCAGTCTCGCCAAGTCACCGCGACTACCGGAAAGCGAGATCGAGCCGTATTCGGTCACGGAGGTACAACGGCTCATGACTGCCACCCAGGGCCGGCGCAACAGCGCGCGGTGGGCGGTCGCGCTCGCGCTCGGCCTGCGCCAGGGCGAAGCGCTCGGCCTGCGCTGGTCGGACATCGATCTCGACGCCGGGACGCTGACCGTTCGGCGCGGCCGGCAGCGGCCGAGGTGGAAGCACGGATGTAGCTCACCGTGCGGCCGGAAGCACGGCGGACACTGCCCCGACCGCCTCCAGGTGCGCGCCGACACCGCCGAGACCAAGTCTCGGGCCGGTCGGCGCAGCATCGGGCTGCCTGACGAGTTGGTGGCGCTGCTTCGCAAGCACCACGAGGAACAGGATCAGGAGCACGTCACGGCAGCCCAACTATGGGAGGGCGGCGACTGGCTGTTCGCCACGCCGACCGGCGGCCCGGTCAATCCGCGCACCGACTACGACGAATGGAAGCGACTGCTCCGGCTTGCCGGGCTGCGGGACGGCCGGTTGCACGACGCCCGGCACACCGCCGCCACTGTGCTGCTGATTCTCGGCGTCGCCGAGCGGGCGGTAATGGGCATCATGGGTTGGTCGAATTCGGCAATGGCTGTCCGGTACCAACACCTCACCGCTCAGGTCCGCCGGGACATCGCCAAGCGGGTCGGCGGGCTGCTCTGGGACAACCCGCCGGAGGACCCGAAAACGGGCTCCTGAGCAGCAACTGAGACCGAAACTGAGACCACAAGCGAGAACGCCCCGGCGGTACAACCGGCTACGCACGGCGGGATCGCAGGTGACCACCGGTG
>NZ_JBMDWU010000266.1:0-5868 GCF_048594385.1 Micromonospora sp.
CGGGCAGTACTGGAGGCTGGAGTCGGCGAACGAGACTTCGCGCACGGTGTCGCCACAGACCGGGCAGGGCAGTCCGGTGCGGGCGTGCACCTTCAGCCCGGAACGCTTCTCGCCCTTCAGCTCCGCCGCCCGGTGCCCGGCCGAGCGGCGTACCGCGTCGCCGAGCACCGTCCGGGTGGCGGCGTGCAGGGTGGCGAGCTGGTCGTCGGTGAGCCGGTCGGTGATCGCGAACGGGGACAGCTTCGCCGCGTGCAGGATCTCGTCGGAGTACGCGTTGCCGACCCCGGCGAGCACCGACTGATCGGTCAGCACCCCCTTGACCTGCCCCCGTCGGCTACGCAGCCGTTCGGTGAAGGTGGCCAGGTCGGCGTCGAGCGCGTCCGGCCCGAGCTTGGCGACCCCGGGGACCTGCGCCAGGTCGGTCACCAGGTAGGCGGCGAGCTTCTTCTGGGTGCCCGCCTCGGTGAGGTCGAACCCGGAGCCGTCGTCGAGGCGTATCCGTAGGGCGATCGGGCCCTTGCCGGGGCGCAGCGGGACGGTCGACGGGAACGCCTCCCGGTAGTGCAGCCAGCCGGCGCGGGCCAGGTGCACCACCAAGTGCAGGTCACCGTCGAAGATCACGTCGAGGAACTTGCCGTGCCGCCGGGCGTCGGCCACCGCCCGGCCCGACACCGCAGTGGGCGCCGGGTCGTACGTCTTCAGGGCGCTGATCGCGGCGACCTCGACCCGGTCGACGCGTCGCCCCACGGCACGCTCACGTAGGTAGCCGGCGAGCGCTTCCACCTCCGGTAGCTCGGGCACCCCCTCACGGTAGCCTTCGTTCCCGTGAGAATCGTGGTGGCGCACAACCGGTACCGGGAAGCCCAGCCGTCGGGTGAGAACACGATGGTCGACTCGGAGATCGGGCAGCTCACCGCCGCCGGGGTCGAGGTGCTGCCGTTCATCCGCAGCTCGGATGAGATCCCGTCGATGCCGAAGTCGGCCAAGGCGCTGCTGCCGATCTCACCGATCTACGCCCCCCGCGCGCAGCAGGAGCTGTCCCGGCTGCTCACCGAGCACCGGCCGGACGTGTTGCACCTGCACAACCCGTACCCCCTGCTCTCGCCCTGGGTGGTGCGGACCGCGCACAAGCACGGGGTGCCGGTGGTGCAGACGGTGCACAACTACCGGCAGGTCTGCTCGTCGGGGATCTACTTCCGCGACGGCGTCATCTGCCAGGACTGCAAGGGCCGGGCGCTGGCGGTGCCGTCGATCGTGCACCGCTGCTACCGGGATTCGCGGGCGCAGAGCGCGCTGATGGCGGCCACCCTGGCCGTGCACCGGGGCACCTGGCGTTCGGTGGACCGGTTCATCGCGCTCACCTCGGCCATCGCCGACCACCTGACCGACTACGGCATCCCGGCCGAGCGGATCGTGGTCAAGCCGAACGCGGTGCCCGACCCGGGTGCACCCACCCCGCTCGGCGACGGTTTCCTCTATCTGGCCCGGCTCACCCCGGAGAAGGGTGTCGACCTGCTGTTGGACGCCTGGCGGCGGCACCCGGTGGGCAGCCTCGGCACGCTGCGGGTGGCCGGTGACGGCGAGCTGCGCCCGCTGGTCGAGGCCGCCGCCGCCGAGCGCGCCGACGTCGTCTACCTGGGCCAGCTCGACCGGGACGGGGTGCGCGCCGCCGTCGAGGCGAGCGCCGTGGTGATCGCCGCCTCGATGTGGCACGACGTGCTGCCCACGGTGATCATCGAGGCGCTTGCCAGTGGACGGCCGGTGCTCGGCACCGCGCTCGGCGGCATCCCGTACCTGGTGGGAGCGGACGCCCCGCACGAGCCCGCCGGCACCGGTCCGGCCGCGGTCGCCTCGGCGGTCGCGGGTCACGCCCCGCCGCCGGCCGGTCCGCCGGCGGTCCCGGCTGGCCTGCTGGGCGGCACCGCCGGCTGGGTGGTCCCGCCGGACCCGGCCGCCCTGGCCGCCGCGCTCCCGGTCGCGCGGGCCGGTGCCGCGCTGCTCTCCGCCCCGGCCCGGCTGCGGTACGAGCAGACGTTCCACCCGGATGTGGTCCTCAAACGGCACCTCGCCATCTACGCCTCCCTCACCCGCGCCAACTGACCCCACTGCCCCGCTGACCGCTGCCGGGGGACCCCCGCGAGATCTTGGTAGAAAGTGGCCCCCATGAGGGCCGTTTCCTTCCAAGATCTCTGCGCGCGCCTGTGGGCAGGGGAGGGCGGCCGGGCGTGTCGCGGGCAGGCGACACATCTACTCGAAGTGGTATGCCTGGCAGGCATATTTATGACGGACAGGCATACCACCTATCGCCAGGTACAGCTGCGGCGACCGTGCAGGCGCGACGTCCCGGCTGAGGTGTGGCCTCTCGACCTCCTGCTGGCCGTCCGCGAGGACGACGGGCGGTGAGCTGCTGCGGCCCGGCGGTGTTTCACGCCGGGTGGTAGCGCTGGCAGGCAGCGGCGGCGTCGAGGACGTCGCGGGCGGCGGCCGACACCCGGCAGTCCGCGATCCGGCAGACCCGGCAGCGGCCGTCCGGGTCGGTGCGGTGGCTGCGGAGGACCGCGCGGGCGGTGAGGATCAGCCGGTTGCGGATCTGCGCCAACGACAGGTGCGGCGCGGTCATGGTCAGGTCACCCCGAGGGCGGCGGCGAGCGTGACGATCGTGGCCGGGGCGTGCGGGGTGCGGGCCACCTGGGCGAGCACCTCCCGGGCGGCGGGCCGGTGGCGTACCTCGGCGGGTGCCATCCGCTCGGCGTCGGCCAGCACCCGGCCGGCGTTGGCCGGGTCGTCGGCCTGGAGGTAGGCGCGGGCCGCGTCGACCAGGTGCGCCGCCCGGTGTTCCAACGGCAGCCACCGCCAGGCGTCCCATCGGGTCGCCCGCTCGTGCCAGGCCACCGCCTCGCCGGCATCGCCCAGGTCAAGGGCGGCGGCGGTACGGGCGAGGTCCACCGCCGTCGGCCCGAACGCCGTCCGGTGGTGGTCGTGGCCCTCGCCGACCTGCGCGGCCATCCCGGCGGCCTCGTCGAGGAGGTCGGCGACGGCGCGGTCGTCGCCCCGGCGGGCCGCCCCCAGCCCGGCCTGCACGAGCAGCGCCCCGCACAGCGACAACTCACCGGGGCCGGCGTCGTCGGGGCTGAGCAGGGCGATCCGGTACGCGGCGGCGAGCGACGCCGACACCGCCGCGCGGGCCCGCCCCGAGGCGCGGAACACCTGGCCGAGCTGCACCGTGGCGGCGGCCACCAGCAGGGGATCGCCGGCCCCGGTGGCCATCGCCCGGTCGGCGGCCAGCCAGCCCAGGTCGGCCTCGCCGAGCTTGACCAGCAGGGAGGCGGTGAGCCGGTACACGTCCACCAGTAGCGGTCGGTTCGACTCGTGATCGTCGGCGGAGATCCGCTGCACGCCGGCCAGCAGGCCCGGTAGTACGTCGACCACCTGCGGGTACCTGGCGTACTGGAACTGCACCCAGGCGTGCCCGACGTCCCGCACCACCCGGCCGGCCGGCGGCACCGGGCGGGTCGCCGGTCGCCCCAGCGCCATCTCGTACGTCGACAGGGCCGCCCGGATCCGCTCCACCCCTTCGATCCGGGCGGTCGTCGTGGCAGGCCGCGCGTCCCGACCGAGCAGCACGGCGGTGTCGATCCGCAGCACGGCGGCGATGTCCCGCAACGTCGACACCTTCTCCAGCGACCTGACACCCCGCTCTATCATGTCCACCCAGGATTTCGACCGGCCGAGCCGGTCGGCGAACACCTGCTGCGACAGTTTCCGCCGCCCCCGCCAGTACGCCACCCGCCGGCCGACCGGCAGCAGCTCACTGCTGTCCACGACGCCACCGCCGGTCCGGTACCGCCCGGTTGGTCTCCTCGGCCGGTATCCGCTCCGCCTCGGCCTGGGCGAGAATCCGTTGCCGCGCCGCCTCACGTTCCGCCGCCTGGATCCGCTCGCCCCGGTCGTCCTGGTCGGGCCCGCGCCGCGCCGTCACGACCAGCACCCCGCCCAGTATTCCCCGGCCAGGGTCAGCAGCGGCCGTTCCGGCAGGTCGGGCACCCGGGCCACCCCTATCACCCGGTACGCCGCGACGCGCTCCGCGTGGTTCGTCGCCGGGCGGAGCCGGTCGAGCGGGTTCACCCGCCGCCGCCCGAATGGCCAGAGCTTCGCCAGCAGACCGGAGCGCGTCAGGTGCTTCGCATGCCGAGCCATTGATCCTCCCGAGAGTTCTTCTGGTTACCTAATTTAGGAACCTAAAAACGCATGCTAGGAGGTGACAACTGATTTGGGAACCTACGGCGTGTCGTCGGACCGTGGGCGACGTGGGCGGGATACTCGCCGGATGGTCACCCCGACGATCCAGCGACGTCGCCTCGGCAACGCCCTCCGACGGGCCCGGGAGGCGGCAGGCAAGAGTCAGGACGAGGCGGCGGAGGTCATCGACTCCGCATCGAGCAAGGTCAGCCGGATGGAGCTGGGTCAGTCCGGCATCCGGCTGACGGACCTGAAACTGCTGCTCGACTTCTACGGCGTGTCGGCTGAGGAGGCCGAACCGCTACGGGAACTCGCCCGCGCCGGCAGGCAGCGCGGGCGGTGGAGCGGGTACCGCAACGTGGTGCCGGACTGGTTCCGGCAGTACCTCGACCTGGAGGCGGATGCGGCGGAGATCCGCTGGTACCAGTCCGAAGTCATCCCCGGCATCCTCCAGACCGAGCCGTACATCAGGGCGATCATCGACCGGGATGACGTGGAGCGGCAGGTCGAGGTGCGCCTCGAACGACAGAAGGTCATTGACCGCCCGGACGGGCCAGAGCTGAACTTCATCCTCAGCGAGTCCGCCCTCCGGCGGAACCTCGGCGACCGGGCGACTATGCGGGATCAGCTATCCCACCTCGCCGCGCTCGCCGACCGCTCGAACATCACGATCCAGGTGTTTCCGCTGGATGCCGAGACCTATGTCGTTTCCTCGTTCAGCTTCATCATCCTCCGGTTCGGGGAGGAGGTTGCCTCCGACGTGGTCTACCTGGAGACGTTCACGGACGCGGATTACCTCGACAGCCCCGAAGCGCTCCGGGCCTACAATCGGCACTGGGACCGTCTCCGGGCTGCGGCCTTGGGGCCGGTGGAGTCCCGCAGGCTCATGCTGCGGATCGCAGGCGAGATGAAGTAGAGGCTGACATGTCGAACCCGGACCTCACCGGCGCGGTGTGGCGCAAGTCCACCCGCAGCGACGGCAACGGCGGCGCGTGCGTCGAGGTGGCCGACCTTCGCAACGGGGTGGCCGTCCGGGACAGCAAGGACAGGACCGGCCCCACCCTGGCCTTCGACAGCCAGGACTGGTGTACCTTCGTCGACTTCCTCAAGAGCAACTGACGTCGTTTCCCCACCACGGCACTGAACGCCCCGGCTCCCGTCTCGGGAACTGGGGCGCGCTGGTTACCCATCGTGTCGGGGCTCGACGATGGATTCCCGGCGGAAGTCCCGCAACCCGGGATCTGCGGCTGCGCCAAACCTGTGGGCCGAAGTGGCGGCATCCGGGCGCGGTTGACACCCCAACTCCGCTCCAACGGAGCCGATCAAGGGGGGCGCCCTCGCCACCCTGGCCGTACGGGCCGCCCGTCGCGCATTCGGCCCACCCCCGACGTCATAGCCACACGCTTTGACTGCTGCCTGGCTCTCGCCGACAGCCGAGCATGGCGTAGACAGGCTCTTCCTTACCGGCTTTCCGCGCGTTGCTGGCGAAGTTGTTCGAGGACGGCGGTGTCGTCTTCGAGGTCGGGGTGGTCGATCTGCCGGTCGAGGTCGACGACGTGTTCGAGTTGGCGGATCGCCTGGTCGAGGTCGCCGTTCGCCTGGTGGGCCATCGCGATGTTGTACCGGGTG
>NZ_JBMDWU010000267.1:0-6663 GCF_048594385.1 Micromonospora sp.
GGGGGGGGCATGCTTTTTGGGATTTGTGCCCCGGGGGGGCGGGGGGGGGGGTGCGGCCCGGGCGGCCCCCTCCCCCCAGGGCCCGGGCTCAGAACCGCCCGTACCGGCCGGCGGTGACGCCGGTCAGCACCCGGGTGGCCCCGGTGATGCTGCCGCCGGTGTAGAGACCGCCGACGTTGGTGCCGGTCACGCTGCCGCCGGTGTAGATGTCGTACCGCTGGCCGTTGGTGATCCGGTTGGACGAGAAGACGACCTCCCGCACGGTGGCCGAGGTCCGGTACGAGCCCAGCACCGTGCTGCCGGACACCACGTGCACGATGGTGTTGGCGGCCAGGTTGGCGTTGAACCGGGGGGCCACCCAGCCCTGGCCGGTGTTCGGCACCGCCTGGAAGACGGCCAGCGAGGTCAGCGCCGCGCCCACCACGGTGCCGCCGGTGAAGGCGATGGGACCGTCGGCATCGATCGCGCCCTCGCCGCCGCCCCGGGTGCTGGAGCCCCGGGCCACCACGGTGCCACCGGCGAAGGTGAGCGACCCGTTGGAGTCGAAGCCGTCCGTGCCGCCGGTGGCCACCACCGTGCCGCCGGTGACCTTGATGAACGCGATCGCGGACGGCTCCATGTGACCGAGGCCCTCCTCGGCGGCGTTGACCGCGTCGTCGCTGGCCACGACGGTGATGGTGCCGCCGCTGATGGTGGTCCGTAGACCTTCCAGCGCCTCGTACGACCGGGTGACGTTGATCGTGCCGCCGGAGATGTTCAGGACGTTCTCACCCTTGATGGCGTCGTCGGCGACCGAGGCCGTGATGGTGCCGTTGGTGATGGTGAGCACGCCCTTGCCGGCCTCGGTGTCGTTGGACTTGAGCCCGTCGCCGCCGGACGAGGTCACGGCGATCGTGCCGCCGTTGACGGTGAGCGAGTCCTTGCCCCGGATCGCGTCGTCCACCGCGTTGACGGTGATGGTGCCGGACTGGATGACCAGGTCGTCCTTGCTGACGATGCCGTCGGCGTGGTTGGCGCGCACGGTCAGCGCGCCGGTGCCGCCGATGGTCAGGTCGGCGGCGCTGAACAGGGCGGCGTCCGGCTCGCCGGTGTTGGTGTACGTCGCCGCGTCGGTGAGGTTGTTGCTGGTGCCGGCGGCCAGCGTGAGGGTGACCGCGCTGGCGTTCGTCACGTACAGCGGCGAGGAGGTGGCGTTGGTGATCGAGGCCCCGGCGAGGACGAGTTCCACGGTGCCGGTGACGGCGGTGTCGACCGCGATGTGGCCGTTGTTCAGCGTGCCCCTGATCTCGTAGGAGCCGGGCGCGGTGATGGTGACGGCGCTGCCGGCGACGGTGACGTTGCTGCCGGTGACGCTCGCGCTGGAGCCGTTGAGGGTGATCGTGGCGGTCGCGGCGGCGACGGCGGCGACGGCGAGCGGGCCGGCCAGCAGGGTGGCGGTGAGGCCGGCCAGGACGGCGGTACGGCGGGCGGTGGCTGTCATGGGGGTCCTGTTCCTCGGTGCGGGCGGAGGGGGTGCGCTGGGCCCGGGCGCGGTGCGACGCCCCGACGGCCGCCCGTCGGCAAGGTGAACGGCGGATGAACGAGGCTTGGCATCGACGATGGTAAATGAGATTCAGCGCTCACCGACAGTGCTGGAGCAGGAAATCGAAGCGCTTTCACCATTGCCAGCTGATTGACAGGTGACCCTGACGAAACTCTGAGCCGAACGCACTTGACCGGGGAATCGGGGACCCGACCGCATCGGTTGCGACGTCGAGGCTCAGATGGTGACGACCGTCTTCGCCCGGGCGTGCCCGCCTTCGAGACGGGCGATGGCGCGGGGCACCTCGGACAACGGGCAGGTCCGGTCGATGACCGGGGTGAGCCGGCCGGCCTCGGCGTACGCGCGGAGCGCGTCGAGGTGCTCCCGGCCGGGGGTCGCCGTCAGGACGACGATGCGCTGCCGCACGAAGGGGGCCAGCAGCCGCCCCCGGGCGAGGAGCCGGACCGGTCCGAGCAGGCTGCCGCCCCGGTACACCCCGCCGCCGGAGAGCACCAGCGTCCCGGTCGGGGTCAGGGCCCGCCGCAGCGCGCTGAGGGAACGGTTGCCGACCAGGTCGAACACCACGTCGTGCCGGCCGCCCCGGGTGAAGTCCGCGCGGGTGTGGTCGACGACGTGGTCGCAGTCGAGGGAGCGGACCAGTTCGACGTTGCGGGTGCTGCACACGCCGGTCACCGTGGCCCCGAGCGCCCGGGCGAGCTGGACGGCCAGGGTGCCGACGCCGCCGGAGGCGCCGTTGACCAGCACCCGCTGGCCGGGCCCGACCCGGGCCGCGTCCCGCAGCCCCTGCAACGCGGTGACCCCGGCCAGCGGCAGGGCCGCCGCCTGCGGCGCGGTCAGGTTCGCCGGCCTCGACGCGACCAGGGTGGCGGGCGCGCACACGTACTCGGCGAACGCGCCGTTGGCGTCCCCGAGGTCGCCGAAGACGGCGTCGCCCGGACGCCGGTCCCGCACGTCGACGCCGACGGCCTCGACCCGGCCGGCGAAGTCACGCCCCCGGATCCGGGCCCGGGGCCGCGTCGGGCCCAGGGCCAGCCGCGCCATCCGGGGATCGCCCCGCATCACGTGCCAGTCGTACGCGTTGAGCGCGGCGGCCTCGACCCGGACGAGCACCTCGTCGGCGGCGGGCACCGGCACGTCGACGTCGGCGAGGGTCAACGTCTCCGGCGGGCCGTACCGGTCCTGCACGATCGCCTTCACGGTTCCTCCTCAGGAGTGTACGGCGTACACCGCCGTGTCCCCACGGTAGGTGTACGCCGTACACCTGTCAATGCGGTTATGGTTTCCCTCGCCGACCGAGGACGGGAACCGAGATGGCCGAGCAGGCTGAGACGCTGCGCCGGACGCCGCTGAGCAGGGACCGCATCCTGCGCGCCGCCGTCACGCTCGCCGACGGGGCCGGCATCGAGTCGCTCAGCATGCGCAACCTCGCCCAGGAACTGGGCGTCGTGCCGATGGCCCTCTACAAGCACGTGGCCAACAAGGACGAACTGCTCGACGGCATGATCGACGTGGTGGTCGGCGAGATCGAGCCGCTCACACCGGGCGTCGGCTGGCAACCCGCGATCCGTCGCCGGGTCCTCTCGGCCCGGCAGGTGCTGCGCCGGCACCCCTGGGCGTCGCTGGCCATCGAGTCGCGGAGCACCGCGACGCCGGCCGTCCTCGGCTACCTCGACTCGATGATCGGTGCGTTGCGGGCCGGCGGACTCTCCGCCGACCTCACCCACCACGTCATGCACGCCCTGGGCAGCCGCATCCTGGGCTTCAGTCAGGAGCTGTTCGACGCGTCCCGGCAGGCCGGCCGGACCGGACCGACCGCCCCGACACCCCCCGCGCCCCTGCCGCCGGAGGTCGCGGCCCGGTTCCCGCACGTCGCGGAGATCGCCACCGCCGCCGCGCACGACACCGGCACCGTCGTCGGGGCGGGCTGCGACGACCAGTTCGAGTTCGAGTTCGCGCTGGACCTGCTGCTGGACGGCATCGAACGGCTGCGCGCGCAGGGCTGGACGTCGACGCACTGATCCGCTGAGGTCGGCGCTCGCCGGTCACCGGCGTGTCGAGCCGCAGCGCGCCCCGGTCCCGATATCGACAGGCGACCAGGTGAAAACGTTTTCGCCGGGCGCGTTCACCATTCTCTCGCGCCCACCATTTCCTGCTCTCCCAACATATAGCGCACGGGGGGACTTGCCGCAAGACCCGGGTCACCCCGCAGAATCGTCAGCCGTGGTCGCCACCAGCGGAAATGCATCACGACGGTGCGCCGGCGACCTCATCACCAGCGGAAGGCGAAATGATGTCCACGTACCCGACGACATATTCGGAGCCGCTGAACCACCCGGCCGCCGTCCCGCGGCCGGGCCCGACCGTCCCGGGGTCCTCCCGGTGAGCGGGCGGTACGTACGGGGGCTGCGTGAGGTCGACCCGACGCAGCGGGAACTGGTCGGCGGCAAGGGCGCCCACCTCGGTGGGCTGACCCGGCTCGACGGGGTCCGGGTGCCGGCGGGCTTCTGCGTGACGACGGACGCCTTCCGGCGGGTCACCGCGCTGGCACCGGGACTCGACGGGCAACTCGATCGACTGGCCCGGCTGGCACCCACAGACCGGGCGGCGATCGGCGTCCTCAGCGCGCAGCTCCGCCGGACCATCGAGGGCGTCACCGTGCCCGACGACGTCGCGACGGAGGTCACCCGTGCCCTCGAAACGCTCGGCGAGCACGGCGGGTACGCCGTGCGGTCCAGCGCGACGGCGGAGGACCTGCCGACCGCCTCCTTCGCGGGACAGCAGGACAGCTACCTCAACGTGGTCGGCCCGGCCGCGGTCCTGCGGCAGATCAGCCGGTGCTGGGGTTCCCTGTTCACCGCACGGGCCGTCACCTACCGCCAGCGCAACGGCATCGACCACCGCCGGGTCGCGATGGCGGTGGTCGTCCAGCGGATGGTCCCCGCCGGGGCGGCGGGCGTCCTGTTCACCGCCGATCCCGTCACCGGCAACCGGCGGGTCTCCTTCGTGGAGGCCGGGTTCGGCCTCGGTGAGGCCCTGATCTCCGGGCTGGTCGACGCGGACGTCTTCCGGGTCCGCGACGACCGCGTCGTCGCCCGGACGATCGCCGCCAAACGCCACGCCCTGCGCACCACGACGACCGGCGGGACGCGGGTGGTGGCGATCGACCCGCAGCGGCAGGACCAGCCGGCGCTGACCGACCCGCAGGTCGTCCGGCTGGCGCGGCTGGGTCGGCGGATCGAGGCGCACTTCGGCCAGCCGCAGGACGTGGAGTGGTGCCTGGTCGACGACGACTTCCAGATCGTCCAGACCCGACCGGTCACCACGCTGTTCCCCGTCCCGGTGGCCGACGACACCGACAACCACGTCTACGTCTCCGTGGGCCACCAGCAGATGATGACCGACCCGATGAAGCCCCTCGGGTACTCGATGTACCAGCTGATCGCCGCCCGGCCCATGTACGAGGCCGCTGGCCGGTTGTTCGCCGACGTGACGCCCGAGCTGGCGTCGCCGACCCGCCGCGCCGGCCTGCTGGCGGCCCTGGGCAGATCCGACCCGCTGATCGGGGACGCATTGCGGACCGTCGTGGAGCGCGGTGACTTCGTCCGCGAGGTGCCGGACGAGAAGCCCGCCGGGCCGCCACCCGGGCCGGCGGCACCGCCCGTCGAGACCGACCCCGAGCTGGTCACCGAGCTGATCACCCGGATCGACGACGCCAACGCCGCCCTGCGCCGCGAGATCCGGACGAAGTCCGGGCCGGCGCTGCTCGATGTCATCCGGACCGACTTCCCCCGGCTGACCCGGATGATGATCGACCCGAGGAGCATCCCGGTCATCATGGCCGGGATGGAGGCGGTCTGGTGGCTCAACGAGCACCTGCACGAGTGGCTCGGTGAGCGCAACGCCGCCGACCTGCTCACCCAGTCCGTCCCGCACAACGTCACCTCGGAGATGGGGCTGGCCCTGCTGGACGTCGCGGATGCGATCCGGCCGTACCCGGAGGTCGTGGCCTTCCTGAGCCGGGTGGCGGACGACGGCGGGCCCGACCGGGAGCACGACGGCCCCGGTGGGCCGGACGACCTGCTGGCCGGGCTGGACCAGCTCGCCGGTGGCCGGGAGGCCCGGGTGGCCATCGTGTCCTGGCTCGACCGGTACGGCATGCGGGGAGTCGGCGAGATCGACATCACCCGGCCCCGCTGGCGGGAACGTCCCGCCATGCTGGTGCCGCTGATCCTGGGCAACATCAGGAACTTCGCACCGGGGGCCGGCGGGCGGCACTTCGAGCAGGGCCTGCGGACGGCGCGGGACAAGGAGCGGGAGGTGCTGGAGCGGCTGCGGGCCCTGCCCGACGGCGGCGCGGACAAGGCCGACCGGACCAAACGGATGATCGACCGGGCCCGGACGTTCGTCGGCTACCGGGAGTACCCGAAGTACGGCATGGTCACCCGCACCTTCGCGTACAAGCAGGCGCTGCTGGCCGAGGCCGACCGCCTGGTGGCCGACGGTGTGCTGCGGGACCGGGAGGACATCTGGTACCTGACGTTCCCCGAACTCGACGAGGTCGTCCGCACCCGCCGGGTCGACGACGGGCTCATCCGCCGACGGATGGCGGACCACCGGTCGTACCGGGCGCTCACCCCGCCCCGGGTGCTCACCTCGGAGGGCGAGATCGTCGCCGGGACGTACCGGCGGGACGACGTGCCGGTCGGGGCGCTGGTCGGCCTGGCGGTCTCCGCCGGGACCGTCGAGGGTCGGGCGCGCGTCGTACGGGACGTGGCACGGGCCGATCTCGAACCGGGGGACATCCTCGTCACGCCGTACACCGATCCCAGCTGGACGCCGCTGTTCGTCACCGTCGCCGGGCTGGTGACCGAGGTCGGTGGCCTGATGACCCACGGCGCGGTGATCGCCCGGGAGTACGGCCTGCCGGCCGTCGTCGGGGTGGTGGACGCCACCCGGCTGATCCCGGACGGGCAGCGGATCCGCGTGCACGGCACCGACGGGTACGTCGAACTTCTCCCGTGAGCGGCCGCGGGGGGGGGGGGGGGGGGGCGGGGGGGGGGGGCCCCCCCCCCCCCGGGGGGGGGGGGGGGGGGGGCGCCCCCCCCCCCCCCCCCCCCCCC
>NZ_JBMDWU010000268.1:0-11173 GCF_048594385.1 Micromonospora sp.
CGAGGCCGGCGCGGCCGCTGACCGTGGCAGCACCCAGCCCCGTCCCCCGGCAGCCGGGTGACGGGGCTGCCGAGTGCCGGTGACATCCACGTCGATGACGTCCAGGATGCCCAGCAATCCCGCCAACGCGATCGCCTCGCCACGCGAGAGAGCCAGGCTGCAGGCGGCATCGGGATCGCCGCCGACGCCATGGATCAGCTCGCGTCGACCGCCGGCGTAGTGGGTGACAACCCCGACCCGATGACCGGTGACGGTGGTGAACGTGTGGCACTCTCCGATGCCCGGCAGCGGTGTGAATTCGACGTCCATACAGAACTCCGGAAGAAGACGACCGCAAACCGCGGCCGGGAACTGGATACGGATGCGGGACAGGCCCACGTCAGCCCGTGAGTAGCCGGCGCAGGCCGGTGAGCGTGGCCAACGGCGGTTCGGCGGGCATCGTGACGCAGCGGCCGGTCAGCGCGGCCAACCTCGCCGCGGTTCCGGGGGTGGTCGCACCCCCACCGGTGAGCAGCAGCCGCCGCTGACCACCCCGCGGACGGTCGAGACGGCGCACACAGTCGGCGATCGCCGGGATCCGGTCGACGGGCCCGGCGTCCTCGACACGCTCGGCCGCGACGATGCTGCGGTCACCGATACGTGCCACTTCGATACGTCCGGATCCGATGTCCACCACGACCACGTCACCGCCCGGGTCAGGACGGCAGGCCAGAGCCGCCGCGAGTGGCTCCTCCACCGCGCTGACCCGTCCGCCGACGGCACGGCGGACCGCGGCGACAAGCACGTTGCGCTGGCGCAGCGTCGCCGTCGCCGGCACACCCACCAGTACGGGATAGGCGGTGTCGGACGGTAGGCGGATATCGGCGGTCAGCAGCCGCAGCAGGTGCACACAGGCGAAGAAGTCGCGCACCACACCGTTGCGCACCGGCCACGTGACGGTCACACCGCGGGCCTGAGCGGTCAGCGCGGCCCGTCCGGCCACGTGCCGGTCGGAACCGGGACGGCACAGCACCGTCGGTTCCGTGATCACCGTTCCCGCCTGCGGCGTCCACATCCGTACGGTGGACGTTCCGAGGTCAAGGGCAAGGCAGGACTGTACGCCCGGACGGGCGTAGGCACCGGCGGTCAGCATGTCGTCCACCCGGGTACGGCGGAGACCAGGTGTCGAGGGTCAACGAAGGGAAACGACGTCGCCGGCAGGTCAACAGGCGTGCCGGAGCGACAGTCATGAACGAGGGGTGGCATGGTGCTCCCAGCCAAGGGGCGGCGTCGTGTCCGACGCCGCGCAACGGGCGGCTTCAGGCGGTGAGCGTCCACGTCGGCGGGGCCCGGTCCGCCGACCACGCCGGTACACAGCCCGGGACCGCACGACGGGTCAGCCGGAAGACGATGCACAACCCGATGTCCCGGGCGGCGGACACGACCAACACCAGCACAGCCCATACGAGCAACGTCGGCAGCGAAGCTCGCCGGCCGACGCCCCCGAAGCTGCGCCCGTCACCCATGCCGGCCACCATAGCCGTCCGGACCAGGAAGGGCCACGACAGCACCCGAGCCGTCGACCGAGGTCACGGGCATCCTGCCTACCGACCGGTCGGTGACCACGGGCCGGGTTGCCGGGCGTCGGCAACGAGCGCGACGAAGTTTCGCCGGACCCGACCGCTGTCACTGCCCTGTTCAGCGGCGACGATGGGAGCCGGTAAACGCTCGTATCAATGGAAGTGATCGGTGTGACCGTGTCCGCGAACGTCCTCTCC
Organism: Micromonospora sp.; assembly: GCF_048594385.1. Taxonomy (NCBI): domain Bacteria; kingdom Bacillati; phylum Actinomycetota; class Actinomycetes; order Micromonosporales; family Micromonosporaceae; genus Micromonospora; species Micromonospora sp. The sequence continues at coordinate 1,758 of NZ_JBMDWU010000268.1, forward strand.
TCCGACCGGCGCGCCGCCGGCACGTGTCGCTCGGCCCCGCCGACCGCGGTCGCGATCGACCTCGGCAGCAGCTCCATCGGCGTCTGGGCGGCGCACCGCGGCACCATCAGCGCGCCGTGTGGGGACGCGTTCCTCTCCGCCGGTTCTCTGATCCGGCGCGGCCGCATCATCGACGCCGACCGCTGCGAGATCCTGCTGTCCCAGGTGATCCGCCGCTTCAACGAACCGGTACCTCCCGGCGGTGTCGTCGCGGCCTGCCGTCCGGTCCTGGCCGGCGAACACGACCAGACCGTGGTGCGCCGCGTCGTCGAGGCGGTCCTCGCCCCCTCCCACCTGGTGTTCATCGACACCGTGCGCGCCGCCGCGATCGGTTCGGGAGCAGCCGCCGGCAGCCTGCTGGTCACCGACGTCGGAGCCCAACTGACCGAGGTCGCCCTGCTGGACCACGGGCGGGTCGTCGCGGCCCGTCGCGCCGACATCGGCACTCGCGACCTCGCCCGCGGCGCCACCGTCGACCTGGTGAGCAACGTCGTCGCGCACCACCTCGAGGCCATGCGGGGCGAGACAGCGCGGACGCAACTGGCCGCTGCCCTCACCCGTGGGCTGCTGCTCGTGGGCGACGGCGCCACACATCCCGGCCTGTCCGCGGCGTTGTCCGCCGCGCTCCGCCTGCCGGTGCACCGCGCCGCGTCCCCCCGCACCGCGGCGCTCAACGGCGCCGGGCTGGCCGCCATGTCGTTGCTGCGCCATCCCGCCCGGACCTGACCCTCGGCAGCGCTGAAGGACACCGCCCGGCACAGCATCGCCGACACGTGCCGCCACGACGCATGTCCGAAGGCACCTGTACGCCGCCGGTAGACGCCCGATCGACACGAACGGTGCCCGAGAAGCAGACCCTCCCCGCGCTGACCCCGAACTGCCGTCTCGACGTCACCGCGCCTCGCCATACCGATCCCGAAAAGGAGAAGAGATGTCGCCGAGCACCTACCAGCCGAGCGCTCCCGCCTACACCGTCCCCGGACTCAAGCCGGACACCGCCGCCGAGGTGATCTTCCTGTTGCAGGACCGGCTCAACGCGCTCAACGACCTCGCGCTGACCCTCAAACACGTCCACTGGAACGTCGTCGGACCCCACTTCATCGCGGTCCACACCATGCTCGACCCGCAGGTCGACTCCGGACGAGTCATGGTCGACGACGTCGCCGAGCGCATCGCCGCTCTCGGCGGATCACCCGTGGGCACCGCAGGGGCGCTGGTCAAGCAGCGCGACTGGGACGACTACGCGATCGGCCGGGCGGACACCCACACCCACCTCGCCGCCTTGAACATCGTCTACGGCGCAGTGATCGAGGCACACCGGGCCGCCATCTACGAGACGGAGAAGGCCGACCCCGTCACCCAGGACATGCTGATCACCCAGGCCAGATACCTCGAGCAGTTCCACTGGTTCGTCCGGGCGCACCTGGAGCCCGAAACCGGCACTCCGGTCACTCGGGAGGCCCACGACGAGCAGGCGGCCGCCGAGCGTGGCCGGAACGGCACCGCCACGCGCGTTCAGGAGGCTCGGCGAACACCGGCACCGTGGCGCGGTGGCCCCCGGGCAGGAGGCCGATGACGAGAAGGCGGAGAGGTGACTGATCCGGTCAGCGCCATCGGCCCGGCGTCGAGTAACCCCGTGGAGAGACCCTAGAGCGGGATGTTGCCGTGCTTCGCGGTCCGCGCTGCGAGCGGCCTCCGACTGAGCAGGCGCAACGCGGCCGCAATCTGCCTGCGGGAGTCCGCCGGCGGGATGACGGCGTCGATGAAGCCGCGCTCGGCGGCCAGGTACGGCGAGCCGTACCTGGCCTGGTAGTCCTCCATCAGCTTGGCCCGGGCCTGTTCCGGCTCAGCCGCGGTGGCGAGTTCCGTGCGGTGCAGGATGTCAACCGCGGCATGGGCGCCCATCACCGCGATCTCGGCGGTTGGCCAGGCCAAGTTCATGTCGGCGCCGAGATGTTTGGAGCCCATGACACCGTATCCGCCGCCGTACGCCTTGCGCAGCACCAGGGTGATTCGCGGGACGGTGGCTTCGGCGAACGCATAGGCCAGTTTCGCCCCGCGTCGGATCATCCCGGCATGCTCCTCGGTGGTGCCCGGCATGAAGCCCGGGACGTCGACCAGGGTCACGATGGGAACGTTGAACGCGTCGCAGCAGCGGATGAAGCGGGCGGCTTTCTCGGCGGCGCGCCCGTCGATGACACCCGCCTTGTGGGTGGGCTGGTTCGCCACGATCCCGATGGACAGTCCGCCGACGCGGGCGAAGCCACAGAGCATGTTGCGGGCGTAGCGGGGCTGGATCTCCAGGAACGAGCCGGGGTCGACGAGGTTCTCGATGACCGCGGCCACGTTCAGAGGTTTCCGGGAGGAGCCCGGGATCAGCTCCGCGAGGGCCGGTACGTCGGCGCTGGTGTCGCAGGCCGGACCTTCGGGTGGCCGCTCGGTGTGGTTGCTGGGCAGGTAGCCGAGCAGCCGCCGCGCGAAGGCGATGGCGTCGGCCTCGTCGGCCGCCAGGTGGTGGGCGTTACCGGAGATGGTGGCGTTGACCCGGCCACCGCCCAGCGTGTCCATGTCGGTGTCCTCACCGAGCGCCGCGCGCACGGCGTCGGGGCCGGTGACGAACATGTGTGCGGTCCGCTCGGCCATGATGACGAAGTCGGTGATCGCCGGCGAGTACGCGGCCCCGCCGGCGCACGGGCCCAGGATCAGCGACAGCTGGGGCACGACGCCGGACGCGGCCACGTTGCGCCGCACCAGCTCGGCATAGAAGCCGACGGCGGCCACACCCTCCTGGATGCGTGCCCCACCCGAGTCGTTGAGGCCGATGATCGGGCAGCCGGTCTGAAGGGCGAGATCCATGACCTTGAGTACTTTTCCGCCGCTGGCCTCACCCATGCTGCCGCCCTGCACGGTGAAGTCGTGCGCGTACGTGAAAGCGGGCCGTCCCTCGATCAGACCGTGCCCGATGACCATGCCGTCGCCGTACGGCCGGGCCCGCGTCGAGTCGGGGTCCGGGCGGCTGCGCACGAGGGCGTCGATCTCGGCGAAGCTACCGGGGTCGAACAGCAGACCGATCCGCTCGCGCACGGTCAGTTTGCCGGCCTCCCGCTGCCGGGCGACGGCACGTGGTGACCCGCCGTCCCGCGCACCGGCCAGCCGGGAGTCCAGCTCCGCGATCCGGGCACGCACCTCGTCGGCGGTCATCGGGCCGCCCCGTCCAGGTCCCTCGTCATCGCGGTCGCGATCTGCTGGGTGTCGGCCATCAACTGGGTCAGCCCCTCCTCGACGATGACGCCACGGTCGTACCCGAAGGACAGGCGCAGCCGCCCGTTCATCGTCCGGACAACCACCACCAGATCGCGTGGTAACACGTAGCCGCTCTGCCGGGCCAGCGGCGTCACCGTGGCCGCCCCGACCGTGGTGGGCAGCGCGACCTCGGGCAGGTGGTTGAAGGAGATCCGGTACGGGATGTCCTCCTGCGCCCGCCCGGCCAGATGGAAGTACTGGCTCATCGACAGTCCCTGCTCCTCCCCGGCGGTCAACACGGCCTCGCGAACCCGCCGCAGGCACTCGCGCAGGTCGGGCCCGCCGCCGAGGTCGACGGTGATCAGCCGCAGCTGGGAGAGAAAACCCACGACCCGCTGCAACTCGGGCGCCTCGCGGGCGGTCACGTTGATCGGCACCGTGATCTCGTCGTGCTCGGACTGCCGGTGCAGCGCCAGCATGAACGCCGTCAGCATCACCATCTGCGTGGTCGCCCCGGCCGCACGGGCGGTCTGCTCGATTCCGGCGGCCACCTCGCCGTCCAGTTCCACCTCCCGCAGCCCCAACTCCCGCTGCCGGCCGGCAACGCGCTGCTCGTCCCGCGCCAGACGCAGCGCGGGCACGCTGGTCGTGGCCAGCTTCTTTCGCCAGTACTCCAGTTGCTGGTCGAGGACGACTCCGGAGTAGAACGACCGCTCCCACTGCGCGTAGTCGGCCAGACGCAGCGGCGGCGCGGCGGGCCGGGAGGCGTCCTCGTAGCCGAGCACCAGATCCTGGAACAGCACGCCGGCCGACCAGCCGTCGGTGATCAGGTGGTGCAGCACGACGGTCAGGACGTGCCGATCCGGGGTCAGACGCACCAGCCCGAACCGATACAGCGGCCCGGTGAACGGGTCGAACGGCCGTTCGGCCTCGGTGAGGGCCCGCGCCAGCTCGGCCTGCGGGTCGGCCGCAGCCGTGAGATCGGTTATCGGCAACGCCACCGGGCCCGCCGCCGCGTGCCGCTGGCGGACCACGTCCCCGGCCGTGAACACCGTGCGCAGCCCGTCGTGCACAGCGACGAGCCGGTCGATCGCACGGGCCAGAGCGTCCGGGTCGACCGGGCCGGCCAGGTCGAGATGCTGGGTGACCAGAAACGGTGTCCCTCCGGCGCGTTCGGCCTGCAGGTAGCGCTCCTGATTGATGGTCAGGGGGAAGTCGTCCTGATCAACACGCACGGGCCGTGGCACGGCTGCCGGTCCGGCCACCCGCAGGCCGTCGAGCGCAGCGGCGAACGCGGAGACCGTGGGGTTGTCGAACAGCAGCCGCACCGGGATGTCACAGTCGAGCGTCGCGCGCAGCTCGTGCATCATCTGCGCGGCCATGAGCGAGCTCCCGCCGAGGGCGAAGAAGTTGTCGTCACCGCCGGTGACCCGCGTTCGCAGCACGCCCGAGAACGCGGCGCGGACCACCTCGGCGGTAGTTTTCGGCGACTGGCCGACGACCTCGGCGTGAGCGTGCGCTGCCAGGGGCCCGAACCAGTACGGCGTGCGCTTCCAGGGTCCGGAAGGCATCGAGACCACCGGGCGCGGACGGTCGAAGAACTGGCCGAGGTCGACCGGTACGCCGTACACGTGCAGCGCCCCCAGCGCCTCCAGCAGGGATTCGGGATCAGGCCGCCCGCGCCTCAGGGAGGCGACCGCGTGGCCTTCGGGTCCGATCACCTGCTCAGTCGGCAGTGTGAGGGTCGGGTTGGGGCTCATCTCGACGAAGAGGCGGTAGCCGTCGGCGCAGAGCCGCTGAACGGTCTGGTGGTAGAGGACCGGCTCGCGGATGTTCGCCGCCCAGTAGGCGCCGTCGAGCTCGGTGCCGGCCAGCGACGCCGTGGTCACCGACGAGTACATCGGAACCGTGACCGGGCGGGGCCGTAGGGTGGCCAGGACCGTCCGCAGCTCGTCCGCGACCGGCTGCACCACCGGCGAGTGGCCGGCACCGTTGGCCCTGACCCGGCGGCCGAACACGTCACGCTCGGCCAGATCCGCGATCAGCTGCTCGATGGCGTCGACGTCACCGGAGACGACCGACATCTCCGGCCCGTTACAGACCGCCACCGACAGGAGCGACGCGTACGGTTCGATGGCCCGGGTCAGGTCGTCTCCGGCGAGCCCGACGACGGCCATCGCCCCCTGGCCACGCAGCGTGGCCAGCCCATTCGCGCGCAGGCCGGTCACCCGGGCGGCCTCGGCGAGGGTGAGCGCGCCCGCCACGTAGGCCGCGGCCACCTCACCCATGCTGTGTCCGACCACGGCGGCCGGTTCGATGCCGCGGGAACGCCAGCTCGCGGCCAGGGCGACCTGCACGGCGAACAGCAACGGCTGGACGACGTCGTCGCGGTCGAGCATCGAATCCTGCTCGGTGACAGCGAAGAACTGGTCCCGTACGGGCCACGCCAGGTGTGGCTGCAGGGCGGCTGCGCAGTCGTCGAACGCGTTCTGGAACGCCGGGTCGGCCCGGTAGAGCCCGTGCCCCATACCGAGGTGCTGAGAGCCCTGGCCGGGGAAGACGAACACGACGCGCCGGTCGGCGACGACCCTGCCGGTGACCGCTTCCGGGTGCGGTGGCGTGAGCCGCTCGGCCAGTTCCTCAGGCGTTCGCGCGACCACGGCCATCCGGTGCTCGTGGTGCGTGCGTCGCAGCCCGGCCGTGTAGGCGAGGTCGTCGATCGATGCGGGACTGCCTGCGGCACTACGCGCGGTGCGCTCGGCCAGAGCTTCGAGGGCCTCCGGCGAGCGGGCCGACAGGACGATCAGGCGAGCCTGACCGCTGTTCGCGACGGTGACCGGCGCCGGTGCTTCGGCCACGATGACGTGCGCGTTCGTACCGCCCACGCCGAAGCTGTTGACGCCGGCCGACCGATCGCCGGGCGACTGCGGCCACCGCCCCGCTGTGACGGGCACGCTCATGCGCAGCTTCGCGAAGTCGATGTGCTCGTTCGGCTGTGCGAAGTGCAGACTGGGCGGCAACACGCCGTGCTCGATGGCCAGCGCTATCTTGATCAGGCCGGCGACGCCCGCCGCGGCCTCAAGGTGACCGATGTTGGTCTTGACCGATCCCACCCGCATCGACGCCGGGGCGTGGGCGGCCGCGATGGCGCCGGCCTCGATCGGGTCGCCCAGGGCGGTACCGGTGCCGTGGGCCTCGACGTACTGCACGTCACCCGGGCGCAGACCGGCCGCGTCGAGCGCCGACCGGATCACCCGCACGTGCGCCTGCGGGTTGGGCCCGGACAGGCCGTTGGAGCGGCCGTCCTGGTTGACCGCGGTGCCGCGGATCACCGCGTGCACCCGGTCGCCGTCGGCGACCGCCTGGCTCAGCGGCTTCAGCAGGACCAGCCCGGCACCCTCGCCGCGCACGTATCCGTTCGCCCGGGAGTCGAACGTGTGGCAGCGTCCGTCCGGTGACAACGCACCGCTCTGGCACAACGCGGCCGTCGTCTCCGGAGACAGCATCAGGTTGACCCCACCGGCCAGGGCGAGGGCGCTCTCGCCGCGCCACAGGCTGTGGCATGCCTGATGGATCGCCACCAGCGACGACGAGCAGGCGGTATCCAGCGCGATGCTCGGGCCGCGCAGGTCGAAGGTGTACGAGATACGGTTCGCGGCCAGGCTGAACACGTTGCCCGTGCCCGAGTACGGACCGGCGTGCACCCCCTGCGTGCGCATCAGATCGGCGTAGTCGCTCGTGGTGATGCCGACGAAGACCCCGGCCGTGGTGCCCGCGACGTCCGGGGGGAGTACGCCCGCGTCCTCGAACGCCTCCCAGGTCAGTTCGAGCAGGAGACGCTGCTGCGGGTCCAGGTAACGCGCCTCAAGATCCGACATCCCGAAGAACTCGGGGTCGAAGCCGGTGACCTCGCCAAGGAAACCACCACGCCGGACATACATCTTGCCCGGCCGGGGAGTGCCCGGGCGGTAGTGCGCCTCGACGTCCCAGCGGTCCGGTGGGATGTCCCCGATGGCCTCCGTACCCGAGGCGAGCAGCCGGAAGAACTCCTGCGGGCCGGCAGCGCCAGGGAAACGACAGCCGATGCCCACGATCGCGATCGGCTCCTGCTCCCGGGCGGGTACCGGCACGCTGGCCGCAGCGGCACGGGAACCCGTCAGGTGCGCAGCGAGCGCCTCGATCGTGGAGAACTCGTACAGGGCCGTCGGCGTGATCTCGCGCTCCAGGAAGGTCGCCAGTGCGGCCGTCAGCTCCACCGTGGCGACCGAGGTGAGGCCGAGTGCGCGGAACGGGACGTCCGTGGCGATCTGCTGCGGATCACGGCCGGTGCGCAGCGCGACGTGCCAGCGAAGCCAGGTGCGGATCGCCGTCGGGGTGCGTTCACTCGCGGTCCAGTCGTGAACCGGATGCAGGAGCCCGTCCCGGTAACGCTCCCGCATCTCCGCGCGCCGGATCTTGCCACTGGACGTCTTGAGGATCGACCGCGGCGCGATCAGCGCCACCGCATGCACCGGGATCCGCTCGGCGTCGGACACCGCGTCACGGATGGCGTGCACGATCTGTTCGTGATCGTCGTCGTGCCCACCGGCGACCTCGGCGACAACGACGAGCCGCTCCTCGGCGGCCTCCTCGACGGCGAACGCCGCGCTGCATCCCGCCCGCAACCCGGGATGGGCCGCCTCGACGACCCGCTCGATGTCCTGCGGGTAGTGGTTCGCACCACCGACGATGACCAGATCCTTGAGCCGGCCGGTCACGAAGAGCTCACCATCATCCAGGAAACCCAGGTCCCCGGTCCGGAGGAATCGACCACCGCTCCCGTCCGCCGTACGAGCATGGAAGATCTGCTCGGTCGTCTCCGGGCGGTTGTGGTACCCCCGACCGACGCTGGGACCGCCGACCCAGATCTCGCCGGTGACGCCCTCGGCGCACGGCTCGGCCGTGACCGGGTCGACGACACGGACCTCCACACCGGGCGCCGGGACGCCGCAGGACACGCTGCGGCGGCGGTCGGCGGCCCGACGGGCGGTCCGCCCGGGCGGTACGGACGAAACCATCAACGTCGCTTCGGCCAGACCGTAGGCCGGAGTGAGGGCCACCGGATCGAAGCCCGCGGCGTCGAACCGTTCGCCGAACCGGTCGAGGGTCGGCCCGTGCACCGGCTCGGCACCGTTTGCCGCCACCCGCCACGACGAGAGGTCGAGCCCCGCGACCCGGGTCGCCTCACTGCGCCTGACACACAGGTCGTAGGCGAAGTTCGGCGCGATGCTGAAGGTGCCGCGGTACCGGGCGATGGCCTCCAGCCAACGCATCGGCCGCTGCACGAACGCCTCGGGGGCCATCATCGTCACGGTCGCGCCCAACGACAGCGGCAACAGGATTCCCGCGATCAGTCCCATGTCGTGGTAGGTGGGGAGCCAGCTGACGAACTCGTCGTCCGATCCCAGTTCCCACATCTCCTGCTGGCAGGAGAGATTGTGCGCGAGCTGGTCGTAACCCACGACCACTCCGCGCGGATCGCCGGTCGACCCTGACGTGTACTGCAGGAAGGCGATGCCGTCGGCTGAGCCACCATCGACGGTCCCCTCCGGAACAGACTCCTCGCCCGCATCGAGCAGAACCCGCTCGAGGCCGGTGAGGCTCCCCAGGTCGCGCCGCGCCACGTCGGCGGTCACGATGACCGTCGTGGCACCGCAGTCCGCGGCGATCCGCTCGAGCCGGGTCAGCGTGGGCTGGTGGCGTCGCTCGTCCGGCGGTGGTACGGGAACGGCGACACGACCCGCCCGAAGAGTACCGAGGAACGCTGCGGCGCAGCCCGGTCCCGACGATTGAAGCAGAAGGACAGGGCCGGAGGCTCTCGTGCACGCCAGGCCCGCAGCAACCGTACGGATCTGCTGTTCCAACTCCCGGTAGGTCCACTCCTCGACCCGCCCGTCGACATCGCCGGTGCCCAGGAACCGCAGGGCCACCCGGTCGGGGATGCGTCGGGCATGACCCGACACGACATCGCTGATGCCTTCCATGGAACTCATCTCCTGTACACGGGTGGAGGGTCTCGAGGTCGGGTAGCGCCGATTGCCGGCCGCTCGCCGCCGACCGATGCGGCGGTCGTGCGGCACCGGCATGGTCAGTTC